>JBAZSD010000005.1 GCA_041662605.1 Desulfomonilaceae bacterium | reverse complement strand
AGATGCGTAGGAATAGGCGATTATACCCCGATCCTTGATAAATTCATTGGCCTTTTCATCCATCATCGGTGAAATTACTACTAGGGCGTTGGCCTTTTTGTTGTGTTTTTCCTCGTAAAATTTGGCTTTTTTGACAAAAATGGCTACTTCATCCCCACTGACGGATGCTTTTATTTCAATAACAAACAACTTGCCGTTTGTTACAACTATATCCAGTTCAACTTGCGCCGGCCATCCAAAGACTACCCCATCCGTATCGTTCTCAATGACATTTAACACCTTGTAGTGCGTGGCTTCTTCGAGTATGCCTTTTAATGCGTTTCGAAACGATTGTTCCGATCTTGTTCCCCAACGGGTCCCCAAAGAGCCTACAGTTTCAGTGAAAAGGCTTCTTAGTTCCTTGTTGTTGATTTCAACTATTTTTATGCTCGCAAGAATTTCATTGATATTCTTTTGGTTTTCTTCCCATCTGCGATTGTGTTCAGCCCTTTCCTTAGTGCTTTCTTCCCATTTGCGGTCATTTTCCACCAACGTTTTTTGGGTTTCATCCCATTTACGGTCGTTTTCCTCTAGCTTCTTTTGGGTTTCTTCCCATTTGCGATTGTTTTCGGCCCACCGCTCATCGCTTTTCTCGCGTGCGATACGAATTTCATTCATCATCCGGTCGAAACGCTCGTCGGACGATTCTTTCCCCAAAAAACGATCCGAGACTACGTTATTCACGGCGTCACGGACTTCTTCATTTGAATTGATGGATTCTGCGACTTGTTTTTCGAATTTGTCTTTAAAGCTTATTGATTTCATGACCCGCCCCTATTTTGTTTCCAATTATAATAGCATCCTGGCGCAAAAAGACAAGAATTGCTAACAGAATGGAATGTTCACCCGCGTAGGTCTGCCTGTAGCCGACAATCGGCATGGCGCATGTTCGACGGTGGGAGAAGAATGGCGGGCACGGCCCGCCCTACGTAAAACCACATCCATGTCATCTCGAGCGAGCGTATAGCGACGAGAGATCTATCCCGCAACGGTGTTTATTAACCTCGGCGCCCTACCCACGGCGATGCCGTGGGCTAACATATCATGCCCCCGTTGGGGGCGGTCAGACCATGCATGGTAACCATTCGGCCCCTCGGCCATAACCGTTTTTACCCCGACAGGGGTTACATAATTCAGCCCCCGGCCTCGCCGGCGGAAGTGGCCGTAGGTCTTTTCAGTGAATGGTCGGTTTCGCTCGGGGGTTGAAATGGCCTTGATTGCCGCCCCGGGGGGGGGCAAGATTTTGAACGCCGCAGCGGTTAGAATTCGGTAGGTTTAAAGCCGGGTTCGTTCATAACGTCCATTAACTCCGTGCCCACGGCAAGCACAAGTATACCATGCCGCGATGCGTATTTGATCAAACTCTCGTCTGCGTACAATGAAGCTAACGAACCAATGATCCTTTTACTTTTATGTTCAGGGAAGTATTCCCGAAAGTCCGAAATAGTATCCAATAGTTCAGGAATGTCCGTTGGCCGAAGCTTACTTTTCGTCTCAGTTACCATAACGTATTCCCCGCACTCGGCTATAACGTCAAACTCTTTTCGTCGGCTTCGGTCTTTTGAATGAAATCGCTCCACCCTCTCGGATTTGATGCAGTTACAAGACCCAGCGCAGCCAACAACTTCCTGAAGGATGCGGCATATACTTGGCGCCACAAGATCTTCGGCCATGCGACCCTGCTTGTTCGCAATTTCGCCTAGTTTTTTATTAAACTTGTGATTCTGAAAACTCATCTCGTCCCTGAATTGCTTCATCTCATCCTTCATCTCTTCTTTGAAGGCCGCCATCTCCAGGGACGTTTGCGCAGCTATCCTGGAAGTGTTCTCAGACGTTGCAATCAGATCGGCCATCATTTCTTCAAGGCTTCTCACACGTTTGTCCATTAACGGGATGTTCATGTTTGCCTCCTTACCCCCTTGTATACTCGTTCTTAGGATGAATTATTTAGGAGCGTACGTCAAGAATGGAATGGTGGGCACGGCCCACCCTACGTAAGAACACACCGACGTCATCTCGAGCGAGCGTAGCGACGAGAGATCTTACCAGGTAGCGAACAGGCATTACCTGCAGGGTTACAGCGTCTAAGCCACCTGGTTGGATTTCTCCCAGGGGTCGAAATGACATCCAGGTTGAGCCGTAGAAGTTCAAGGTTTTGAACCCCTTCAATGTTTCTACCACCATGTCTTCACGTAGGTCGGCCCATGGCCGACAATTGGATTTGTACGGATTCGATGGGGAAAGAATGGCGGGCACGGCCCGCCCTACGTACAAGAAAAAAGCCCGAAGGCTAAATGCCAACGGGCTTTTGGATTCAACTAAGTTAAAGACTTAGAATGTGATATTGAATGAGCCGTGGAGGGCTTGAATGGCGTCACGTCCAAACATCAACCCCTGTCCTTGGACACCAAGGCCCGTGCCACCGGTAGTCTGAGCCGTGAATGCGCGGTAAGCCGTATCAAACCAGGGGCCGACTGACCAATAAGAATACTTGAGATTCATGCTCAGGTTTTCAAGCAGTTTCCAGTCAACGCCTGCCTGCGCTTCCCAGCCGATGAAGTTGTCATCAGGATACGGATTCATATTAGCCGCATCGCCGCCAAGCGCAGCCGCTTTCCAAGCCTGCGCCGAAGCTACGCTAACGCTTGCGCCACCGCCGTTAACCGTTCCGGTTGTGCTATTTACAGCCGCCAGCTTACCACCAGCCCAGTAACCGGCCGTCTCGAGGCGCCTTGCCCACATGTAAGTTCCAAACAGGTTCAAGTTCGCCGCGGCAGCGTAATCGACTCTAGCGGCGAGCACCATCCCATCGCCGAGTTGTCCAGTTCCGTCTGCATTGAAGGTGTCGTTTCCACCACCGTATATCGGGAACATCAGGAAGCTATATGGGTCCAAAACCTGGTAGTTAACCGGATTCGCAGCGTAAACTTTTCCAAAAGCCGCAGCGCCAGAGGATATCCTGGCACCGTTGTTTAGCACTGGACCGGAAGATTGCGCCCACATAAGGCTCAACTTTCCAGGTCCGCACATCACGCCTCCCTCGGCAAAAGCGTTATACAGTTCTACATCTGTGCCATAGTAACCCACCCTGCGAACATCCTGGGTTCCGCATGCATACTCTGCGTTCAGGAAGAAGCGTCCGTTGTTGTACTTTCCAAAGCCAAGATAAAGCGGGGAAGTATAATCATAAGCAGTAGTAGGCGAATTAGGAACGTTGTAATGACGTTGTTCATATACGGCTGCCCCGCCTAATTGCACTGGACCATTGTCGTATGTGAACAGGAAGCCTCCGTAAAAATTGGCCTTTCTGTCTTTGTCAGGAACGGTTTCCCAGCTTGCGGCGCCAATCCTGTTTCTCGCCAACCAATTTCCCCACATAAGCCTGAACGGCCCATAAGGAACAATCATTAGGAAAGCTTCTGATACGCTATTATTCGCGAAGTTCGTGCCTGTGCCGAAGGGGAAGTCCTTGGCGCCGATTGATATGATGAAAAGAGGAAGCTGAATTGTAGCCCTGACCTGTTCCCAGCTACCGATCGCCGCGGTGTTGTAGGCGCCTTCATGAGTCTGCAGGGTATAATAGCGCTCGAAAGGTGGGGTGCCAGCGGAAACTTGCCCATAGGCATCCGACGTGTTTTGAGCGTATTTGTTCCGAAAACCACCAACAGTGTATACGCCGTGCACTCTAATGGCGTTGTTCACTCTTATGGAGGGAACAAAGGTCAAGCGTTGGTCGTTGTACAGCGCGTCGCAACCATAACGAGAAAAACCGCCTCGTGTAACTACTACTCCGGCGCTAGCCGCGTCGTCAGCCAGTCTTGGAGCCGGGCCTGTTGGATTACTGAACCCATTATTGTAATAGTTGGGTCCAGCGAAACCAACGTAGTTCGAGTTGGCAGTTGCTGGCACGGCCCCAGCTATCCCGTAAGCGGTCCTAGCAGACAATGTCGGAGGCAGCGTGGTCGTAGCCCATGTTTGGGCCACTGGTCTTTGAACCTCGAAACTATTGTTAATTCCGCCGTCCTGCACGAAAGCTTGACCGAAGAGGTCGTTATTACCCGATCGAGTAAAATACCTGAGCCGGTATTCGTACTCGCCCGTCATGGTGAATTCCCATGCGAAACTGGGCGCGACGAATACGACAACCAACATCGTCGCTAAAATGCCCAACCAAAGTTTCTTCATCTCTCTTCCTCCCAATCCAAAATAAAATTGCCCGAAGGCAGTTAAAACCATATCGCCATACAACTTTCGGGAGGCCTCATACCGCCAGTTTCCCTCGGATCCGGCCAAGATCTTCGAGAAATAGCGGCTCAGCCTTTTTATACGGCGAACCTTTAGTTTTATTCAAGCCTAATATTTTGACATTCTTGTAACATGGAAAATGAAGGAAAGTCAACAAGAAAATTTTAACTGAATTCTAACAGGGCGGATTTTTTTGTGAAGGGCTATTTTCATTGAATTTTGTTCGTACATTTTTGATAGATTTTAACATATTTGTGGAGGGATGGGAAGACGAAATCGAATGAACGGTAATGCCGGTTTCAAGGGGTTCAAGATTTTGAACCCCTACGAGACGCGATGTGTTTCCACATATCATTATGTTCCGAGGGGTGGACGGAAAATCCCATCCGCAATGAACCATTCCCACGGCGATGCCGTGGGTTATTATGACGCCGCCCCTACGGGGCTATTGAGGTCGCACTGTGTTAACATCGCCGGAGTTTTGACCCCGGAGGGGTCACGCAGAATAGCGCATAGCAACGCTATGGGTAGCCGGATGGATCACAACCCCACCAGCCGGAATCATCTGTAAAGGGCCTCCTCGTTTGTCATTTCGAGCGAGCGCAGCGACGAGAAATCCCGCCAAACGCTGTTTGTGATTATGGAGGGCTATTGGGGAATCGAGCGACGGGATGGATTTCTCCCAGGGGTCGAAATGACATTGGGGGGCTTTATATTCAGGATGCTTTCTTGAGCCGCTCCGCTATCCAGAGCTTAATAATGGATTGCCTCGGCACACCCAAAAGCCTAGCTTCCTTGTCCAGTAACTGAATCATCCACAAGGGGAAATCCACATTTATCCTTTTTTATTCCTATTTCGGTCTTCGAGCCGTAGGGATGTCTATATACTGGGAAAAATCAACCCCCGCATCGAATTTGTCGTCAAACTCCTGTGCTGTCATACACGTTAAATTGAAATTATTGAGCGATACGATCGATTATTTTCGTCATGCGGGTCATGATTATAGTATCTTATAGGAATGTTTAACTTAGGTTTCGGCCATGAGGAAGTGAACCATGGAGAAGATCCTCAGAATACGTGTCGAGAGGTTGCCCGAAGGTGTGTACCTTGCGACCTCGGAAGATTTGCAGGGGTTGGTGGCCCAGGGGCGCACAGTTACAGAGACCATGGAAATAGCGCGTGACGTGGCGCGAAAATTGCTGGAAGCCAGGTCTGAGCGCAACCAATCGACGCCATTGGAGGTAGTCGCCGACCAATTTGAGTATCCTTTGATTGTCGGATGCGGAAATTAAATGGGCAAACTTGGCGGCTTTCGTTACTCTCCGAGCGATTTTGAAGCAGGCGGGTGTTGAGCCCGATGATTTTCTAAAAAGTCGCGCATGATGTCGTTTCCAATTCCGCATTTCGAGTGCGTCAAGTATATCCCGAATACGGAAAAGCAGTTGTCTAGGCGGCACGGACCGCCTCACTCAAAACTTGGTCTCTGAAAGCCTTGCTCAATGCGTCAGGAGTGGTCAAATCGACAGATCTTCCTAGAATTTCCGACAGCGTTCGTTGGAGACGCGAGAATTCGAAAAGGCCAATATGCGCTGTTGATTCGAACTCTACAAGCATGTCCAGATCACTATCCGGACCCGCTTCACCCCTGACAACAGACCCGAAAACGTAAAGCGCCTTGATGTTGTAGATTGCTAGGCTCAAGCGGTTCTTGCTCAGAATTGTCCGGATCTCCTCAACTTCCATTTATGGGCCTCCAAATCCTTGGGGACCAATTGAGGTTGGTGTTTCATTAGTCTGAATCAGGAAAGCACCCATTCCCCCTTCCGGCTTATAGCTCCATACATGGCGTCAGGAGCCAGATCGATATTTCCCGGCCAGGACACAAATCCGTCGGTTACTCGTATTTGTTGAAAAATAGTTGGATCAGCCAGTTTGGCAAAGACTCCGTGAAGATGCGTAGGTAGTATCTTCACTCTTCCTGAGGCGCCGTCAGCAAATTTGACTGTAAATTCCAAATGCTTTGTTACTTTTGCCTCTACGACATCGTAATAGGTCATTGTTCGAAACCTCTTACTGTAGTGGTTCGATAGGACTTGGGACGTGGTGTTGCCTGGGGAGGGCCATGGTCGTCGAAAAACATTCTGATAACAATCCCGTAAAATAGGCTAATTGTTGGCATAATTTATGGCCCTATTCCGTGTCGTTCCAGGCATGACTCAGTCGCCGCATTGTTTAAATTAGCGTACCATATTTGACAATCGGCATCAACTTCTCGTTCGTATTGGATATTAATGGGTTTGACAATATTTGGACGATCTTCGCGTAGAAAGAATGGTGGGCACGGCCCACCCTACGTAAGAATATCCCCAATGTCATTTCGGGCGCATCGACGGGAAATCTTGCCAAACGCTGTTTGGCAAGATGGTTGGTCATGTTGGTATTGCGGCACGGTGGCCCCCCACGACGACGCCGTGGGAGAACGAAACCAATACCGTAAATTGTACATCTTGTGAGAATTTATATGTTGGACAGCCCGTGCTGTCCAACATTAACCTATCAAATCTTTGAGCCGTTAATCATGCCACCTTAAATTGTAATGTCGCATAGTCCGGAACCTTCTTCGAAGCGTCAAGGATTTCCAGGCTGACCAAGTCCCCCTCTTCGTCGTAATCGAGGATAACGCCATTCTTGCCTTCATCACTCTCCGCAACTGGTCCAGGTTTGAAGACTACCGTGAGGGTATCGGTATTGGAATCGTATGTCACGTTCATTGTTGGACTCCATATTTCTCCAGTTTACTGGTTTTGTAGGCTGTCACTATTACTGGAGGATTTCTATCAACATCAACAAATATTCTTAATAAAGCAGACTTGCGGGAAATCTCCGAAATGACGAGGCCCTGAATAACGACACGGCCTTCTCTCGACGGCGCTATGCTTAAAGGGTTGGCGAGAACCTCACGGATGTCTTTAGGCGTTATTCCCCTGCGGTTGATCTGATTTGCGGCATGATCCGAAAACACAGCCAAAGAAAAATTATTTGTGTTGTTATAAGCCACTCCAAATATCCTATGCTCTTTGTTTATGGTGTAGCGCCTCGGCCTATTGTACACAAAACCGGTTTTTTTGCTAATGTCCTCGATCAATTTCACACTATTTGTCTGTATTGAGAACAGCCCATAGCGACACTATGGGTTATGGGTTACGGTCATGGATAGCGAAAGGTTTCCCACGGCGCTCGAAATGACATCGAGAGCCTCCATTACACACACGGTAATACCGTGGGGGCGCCGTTCATATTGATGGACGCCTGGGACCAAGGCTGTTATAATGATTATAAATACAACAGGGGTGGGTCATGAAATCGATTAACTTTAAAGACAAAATCTAAAAAGAAATCGTCGAAACAATTCAAACAAACGAAGGGGTTCACGACGCGATCAATAACGTCGTAAAGGAGAGGTTCGTAGAGAAAGAGACGTTTGAGCAACGCTGGGAGAAAAGCCAGAAACGATGGGAACAAAATCAAAAGGCAATTAATGAAACTCTTTCGAAGATGAAGATTGTCGAAATTACCGATGAGATGCTTGAAGATCTCTTTGCATCCACCGTTGGCGCTCTTGAAGCTCGATGGGGGATGGGGCCCGAAAAATCATTCCACAACGCATCGATAAGAATCTTCAAAAGAAACACCGACTTGAAGGTAATGCACGTTGTTGAACCCGATGAAGATGGAATCGTTTTCGGACGGCCGGAACAGATTGAACTCGATATCGTATTAAAAAATGGCAAATTCCTGATTATGGAAATTAAATCGAGCTTGAGTAGAGCCGATGTCATCTTGTTTGCGAAAAAGGCGTAATTTTACCAGGAAAGACTTAACAAAAAAGCGACGGCTCTGGTCATGATTTCTCCGATGATAGACGAAAACGCCCAGGATTATATCAATCATTTCGGGATAATCGCTTATTCTTTCGCCACTGAGGTTGACCCTGTCCTTCTGGATTGAAAGCCCCCCGATCAAGATGAAATAAGCGGTACAGAATCATGAAATGCAGAGCAGACATACGGGGCTGGCCCTAGGCCATGGGGTTCAAGATTTTGAGCCCCTACGCGAAGCGTGGTGTTCCCCCATGTCATTTCGAGCGAGCGAAGCGACGAGAAATCTTGCCAAACGCTGTTTGTGATTATGGAGGGCTATTGGGGAATCGAGCGACGGGATGGATTTCTCCCAGGGGTCGAAATGACGTGGAGGGGGCTTTATATTCAGGATGCTTTCTTGAGCCGCTCCGCTATCCAGAGCTTAATAATGGATTGCCTCGGCACACCCAAACGCCTGGCTTCCTTGTCCAGCAACTGAATCATCCACAAGGGGAAATCCACATTTACCCTTTTTTGTTCCTGTTTCGGTCTTCGAGCCGTAGAGATGTCCATATACTGGGAAATATCAACCCCTGCATCGAATTTGTCGTCAAACTCCCGTGCTTTCATATATTTCCACCGAATTCAACCAGAATAGTATAGGTAATATGCCTCATATATACATACTGTCAACTATTTCTCCGACAATTTTGAATCCGTTGTCATTTCGAGCGAGCGCAGCGACGAGAAATCCTGCGAGGCGCTCTTTTCGCAACATGGTTGGTTATGTTGGTATTGCGGCACGGCGCCACACAGCGTCCGCTACATTCTCACTTGCAACCTTTGTTCTCATTTTCCGCCTCCTGACAGAGCGGGCAATTAACTTGAAAACAGTCGTTCATGTAGTGCCCTGACCTACTTGCCGGAGCCAGCCTTGGGTTGATTAGCGGCCCTTAGCTCCTTACGGAGGATTTTACCTATTGCGCTCTTGGGAAGACTATCGACGAATTCCACATACTTTGGAACCTTGTACTTCGCAAGGTTTTGCTTGCAGTAGTCGATGATTTCTTCGGTGGTGGCCGTTTCCCTTTCTTTGAGCACTACATAAGCCTTGATCCGCTCGCCTGAATAATCATCTGGAACGCCTATCGCACAAGCTTCAAGGATTTTGGGATGCGAGAATAGGACTTCATCCACATCTCGTGGATAGATGTTGAAACCACCCGAGATGATCATGTCTTTCTTTCGATCCACGATGGTGAAATAACCTTCTTCATCAAAAATAGCTATATCACCAGTCAACAACCAGCCATCCTTGAGAGTCAGGGCTGTTTCGTCCGGCTTATTGATATATCCAATCATTACCTGTGGGCCTTTTACGCAAAGCTCACCGGGAGTCCCAGGTGTTGTAATCTCTTTGTCATAGTCATTCGCGTCTACCAGTTTCACGTCCGTATTGGAAAAGGGCAGACCTATGGTTCCAGGTTTGGTCTTGGCGCCATACGGATTCACATGTGTTGTCGGCGAAGACTCAGTAAGACCGTACCCCTCACAAATCTGTTTGCCTGTCAACCGCTCAAATTTCTTGATAGTCTCCATGGGAAGGGGCGCTCCGCCGGAGAAACATCCTTTGAGCGAGGCTAGATCATAATTTCTCAGTTCAGGAAAATTAATCATACCATTATACATTGTCGGCACAGCAGCGATAAATGTCACCCTGTATTTTTGAATAGCCTCAAGGATAATTTGCGGTTCGGGCTTCGGAATCAATACGTTTCCCCAGCCATAGAAAATTGCGCAATTCATAGCCGAGGTCATCCCGAAGGAATGAAAGAACGGCAGACACCCAATCACTGTTTCATTTCCTGGCTCGAAATCAGGGAACCATGCGTTAGTCTGTTGAACGTTCGATGACAGATTCTTGTGAGTCAATTGAACGCCCTTGGAAAGACCTGTGGTGCCGCCCGTGTAAAGAAGGCATGCCGTGTCATCCCATTTACATTTGTAAGTATATGTTGTTGAAATATCTTCCTTTACAAGGTCTGTGAACTCGAACATGTTTTCTGCGGCAGGAGTTTCGAGATGCATGCCCCTCCCTATTAGAGTAGGCAGATGGTTGAACGGAGAAGGCAGGTAATCACGAATATGGCACGAAATAATTTTAGTGATACTGGTTTTCTTTCGTAAAGCGATCATTCGAGGCACAAATAAATCCAGGGAGACCAGAAACTTCGACCCTGAATCATTGAACTGATGTTCCAGTTCCCGGTCCGTGTACAATGGATTGTTTGTGACAACGATCCCGCCGGCCCTTAACGTTCCATAAATCGCCACCACCATCTGCACAAGATTGGGAAGCAATGTGGCTACGCGATCACCCGACTGGAGGCCCAGCGAGATGAGCGAATTCGCGAACCGAGATACCATTTCGTCTAGCTGTTTAAAAGTCACCGTGGTACCCTGAAATAACAGGGCTGGATTGTCAGGAAACTGCGAAGCGCTTCTTGCAAGGGCTTCAGAAAGAGTGATCTCCTCCAACGTAATCTCCGCAGGCACATCTTTCCTGTAAGACTTCAACCAGATTTTCTCCATGACACGCTCCTCTCAATTAATGACTCTACGAACTGACGATGAACCTGCGGATCGCTTCGGCAGGTTCATCAATCATCAGACAACTCGTTCTATTATCGTGGCCACGCCTTGACCACCACCCACACAGGCGTTGGCGCATCCATAGCGCCCGTTCTTCTCTTCCAGAATCCGGGCCAAAGTTCCCACGAGTCGAATACCGGTCGCTCCCAGGGCATGTCCAATGGCGATTGCGCCGCCCATCACATTGACCTTGTCCGGATCCAGCCCCAGTTCCTTGATGCAGTTAAGAGCCACAATGGAGAACGCCTCGTTGATCTCCCAGTAATCAACGTCTTTGGCTTTCAGCCCCGCCTTTTGAAGGGCCTTGTGGCTAGCGGGTACCGGCCCCGCTCCCATGATCGTGGGATCCACGCCGGCGAACCCGATGGACTTTATAGTGGCCAGAGCCTTGATTCCTTTTGCCTGCGCCGCCTCTTTGGACATCAAGATCATGGATGACGCCGCCGCATTGAGGGGCGACGAATTCCCTGCGGTAATCTGGTGGTCTTTCTTGTAAGCCGGAGACAGTTTTGCCAGACCTTCGAGTGTCGTGTCCGCTCGTACGGTCTGATCCGTCTTCACGGCCATGACCGTCCCGTCAGCTTGCTTCGCCTCTATGGGCAATATCTCACCATCGAAGAAACCATTTGATTGAGCCTTTGCGGCGAGTTGGTGAGATCGCAGAGACCATTTGTCCATATCTTCCCGGGTTAGGCCGCACTGGAGGAGCAGCTTCTGGGCTGTGAGCCCCATGTTCAGGGTCGTCATCATATCCCAGTGTAAGTACTCCGGGGCCGAGAATAGCGCTAAGTTCGGGGCGATTAACCCACCCTCCGTCGTCGATTGGCCCATCGGGATCCTCGTCATGTGCTCCATGCCTCCCACCATGACGACATCCGCATTGTCGGTGGCAATCTCCAAGAACCCCATGTGTATGGCGGCCATGGAGGAACCGCACTGTTGATCCACGAACTTGGCGGCGACGGTTTTCGGGAAGTTGGCCAAAAAAATCGGGAAACGGCCTCCGTAGGCCCATTGTTCGCCAACCGCCGTGGCGCACCCTACGATGAAATCATCGATTTCTTCGGGTTGGATACCTGTTCTCTTGGCCAGTTCCGGGAGTAACTTTGCCAACAGCTCGTCGGCTCTCATTTTGCAGAATACATCTCTGGACGGATCCTTGGGCCGTGAGCGGGATTGAGCCGTTCTGAGGTATCCTGCGATGACTACTTCTCTCATGTGAGTATCTCCTTTTATGGTTATGGATTCTTGACTTACCGAGACAATTCCATTCTCAGAGGGATAACTCTTTGCGACAGGCGTGAGCAAATCAAGTAACAGTTCGTGCCGTTCCTTTTGCTCCGCATCCTCCGTTAGGCCGGGTAAAAAGTCTTACCGGATTTGGCCATTTCTTTTAGGAGATTCGCCGGCTGGAACCGCGACCCGTAACGCTTCTCGAGTTCAACCAGCTTAGTGTGAGCGTTGGCGCCGCCCCACTTGTCGGCGTAGCGCAATATACCGCCCCTGTACGGAGGAAATCCGGTACCGTAGATCATGGCCAGATCCATGTCTTGAGGCCTGTCGCAAACTCCCTGTTCGATCATAAGCGCAGCCTCGTTTATTGCGAGCGCGAGCATAGCGTCAACGATATCCTGATCGGAAAGTTTCTTTGGTGAGACGTCGTTTTCAGTCAGATAGCCCTGGATGACGTCTTCGACTTTTTTGTTGGGCACGGGTTTGGGCCCACTGTAGTCCATATATCCGGCCCCGGTCTTTCGTCCGTAACACCCGGTTTGATAAATTAGTTCGTTAAGAGGATGGACCATATATCTTTCACCCAACTCTCGCTCGAACGTCTTGTTAACGTGATGGTTGATGTCTATGCCGGTAAGATCGGCAAGTTCCGCCGGTCCCATCGGCATCCCGAAATCTTTCATAGCCCTTTCTATCTGGTTCCCATTTACTCCATCGGCGACCAAATATACGGACCCACCAAAAAGCCCGCCGAGTTGTCTGGAAACATAAAACCCAGGAGCGTCATTTACCACGATAGGAATTTTTTTGATCTTTCGAGCGAACGCCACGCAAGTCGCCAATGTTTCGTCTGACGTTTTCTTGGCGCAAATGATCTCCAAGAGCTGCATGCGGTGCGCCGGATTGAAGAAATGCAGGCCAATCATTCGCCCTGGGTCATTGAGCGCTGAAGCTATCTCGGTAATCGGCAAAGCAGAGGTATTCGTGGCAAATATAGATTCTGGTCGGCAGATCTTTTCGAGCTTCTTCCACAGGCCCTGTTTGACATTCATATCTTCGAGCACGGCTTCGATGATCAGGTCCGCGTCTTTCGCTTCCTCTAGAGATGTTGTCGCTTTGAACTGCTTTTTCAGCATTAACTCCAGATCATCCTGGGTCATTTTTTTCTGCTTGATGGGATAATCGAAGGTTTTCCTAATGGACAAGACGCCTCTATCCAGAGCCTCCTGGTTGATGTCCCACAGAACTGTCTCGAAACCGCCTTTGAGCAAAAGGTTGACGATCCCTGAACCCATGACTCCGCCACCAAGCATCACAGCCTTTTGAATCGGGGCCGGTTTAATACCTTCAATTCGCGGGAGCCGACCGGCAGCCCTGGTATTAAAAAATACGCCGATGAGGTTTTTGGCCACATCCGAGACAGCGCATTCGACAAAAAGCTCTCCCTCTCGTCGGATATCGGCTTCAATGTCAAAGGTGAGGCCTCTTTCTACAGCTTCAATAACTTTAAATGGCGCAAGATAGCCTTTTGCTTTGGTCATGGCCATAAACTTTGCGCCGTTGGCGACAGCTTTTAGTTCACTGGCGCTTGGAAGTCGATTGTTTCGATTACGCGTCCGCCTGTCATTAAGCGACAGGGATCCTGATACAAACTTACGGACTGCGCCAATAGCCACGTTCATTAAATCCTGAGGTTCAGCTATTTCGTCGATGAGTCGTCTGTCAAACCCCTTTTCGGCGGTGATTGGGTTGCCGGTAGTCATCATTTCCAAGGCGTTGGGCAGACCTATGAGTCTCGGTAAGCGTTGAGTGCCTCCGGCTCCAGGGATAAGCCCTACCTTGACCTCAGGTTGCCCAAGCTGGACGCCCCTGGATGCCACCCGGTAATGACATGCCATGGCGATCTCAAGCCCTCCTCCGAGCGCATTGCCGTTAATTGCCGCTATCACAGGCTTTGGCCCTGTCTCGATTTGGTTTAAAAAATCCGACATGGTTTCCACTCTGGGCGCCGAGGGCTCTTTTCCCGTGAATTTATAAATTTCCGTGAGGTCCGCGCCCGCTATGAAATTCTTTCCTGTTCCAGTCAGAATGATTCCTTTTACGTCCGAGTCCTGGAAGCCGCTGAAAATAGCTTGGGCCAATTCCTTTACGAAGGCCTTCGAGAGCTGGTTTACCGGCGGGTTGTTTATGAAGAGCGCCGCCACGCCATCCTGAATTTCTACTCTCACATGATTGAAGTCAGTTTTCATCCTCATCCACTCCTTTCGCCGGCCCAGATCGCCGGCGTCTGTTGTCCTCGGCAGTACAAACGCCACTGCCATTCTTATTGCGCCCGTTTATGAGAAGGGCTGTCCATAACCGCTGATGTGAGAAGCTCGGTTACTTGCTCAATCTCCTCCATCCTGTCCACATGATCCGGTTCACGTAACATTAGCCATCGCATAGACATATGGCCAAAGGCGCCGAGAAACATATTGCGGAAAACTCTGGAATTGACCGTGCCACGAAAAACACCGGCGGCTTTCCCCTCCTCTACGACGTCTTCGATTAGTGCGCAGTAGTTTCGGAATACTTCAAAGGCCTCGGATGTGTAGAACCTCTCGGTAACGTAGAGTCGCAGAAGAAACACTTTCAGGAACTCCTGGTCACTCAAGAAACTGGAAAAATGGTACTTGATCAGCCTGCGAAGCTTGCGATCCGGGCTCTTGATGTCGAATGCGCCGGTGACCTTCTCCATATAGGAGCCGAGTCGGTTTTTGGCTATAGAAAGAAGAATATCTTCCTTGCTTTGGAAATACTCGTAAATTGTCCCATCCGCTACACCCGCCAGACTGGCAATCTCGGATATGGTCGCCTTGGCAAAATCTTTCTCTGCAAAGACTTTTTTCGCCGCGTTAAATATGGCGTCCAAACGGGTTACCCGCACGCCTTCCAGCGGACTATTCGCGACAATCATGGAATCCACCAGATTCACAACATCTTCGAAATCCGACTCGCTCGACTCCCCCTGGTCGATTGTAAGAGCGCTGATGGTTACCATGTCCAGGGTCCCTAGAATCGTATCACGCATAAGCCGAATGGGGACATCAGAGCGAAATCTTCTTTCTTTGACCCCCCGAGCTAATATTGAAGACACTATACGGGTGTATTCGCGCAGGATTTCATACGCAGGACTGGAATAAAACGCCTCAAATGATCGGCATTCCAGAAGTAGCAACCGCGCATAACCACGGTGGGTGTCATGGTATCGGAGTTGCAACCACATGACTTTTTGCAGTTGGCTCTGCACGTCACGCATTCCTGCCAGATGCTCTTTCAACAAAACCAACTGGTTTTTCAGTTTTTCGCCGGGAACCGAGAAGAGAAGATGCTGTTTGCCTTTAAAATGCTGGTAAATAACTGAATCGGTCACATTGGCTTTGCGGGCGATCTCAGAAATCGATGAGGAGGCAAAGCCCTTCTCGGACATCACTTCTTCCGCTGCCGCCAGGATCTTCCATTTTGTCGTCGAGGCAGCGTCATTTTGCCGGCTTGCCTCAGCATCATCACTCACATGACCGCTGACTGACTGCATGGAATCTGAATCCTGTTCAATGACGATGAATTGGTGAGATAAATGGTCTCCCGATTTTGACAAATTTAATCTAACACCACATTAACAGCACTGTAAAGCAGTTTTTTTCCGAATAACATTCTCGGCCGATGACTGAACGGTGAATCAGTCGAGATTACCAAGGAAGGAAGGGGCTTTTGAATCCACACTGAGTTCTTTCCAGACAGAGGAAAGCGAATTTCGCGCCATTTAAGGCATAGTGGCTTCAGAAGAAGTTTTCGATCAAGGAAACAGACCCGGCCAACACCCAGGAGAGTTAACAAAATGTTGGAATACTGGGGCAATACCGTCAGCTAGTCAGCCAATTGATTGCGCCGATAACCAGACAGCGATCAGAGCAAAATTAGAACTAGATTTTCTTAGGAACTGAATGCTATTCTACAAACCAATGTAATCCCGATGCCGACGGCTCCGAAGTTAGCCTCCCAGGCGGAATACCGGACTTTGTCCGAGACTCTTTTTATTCCACCGCAAACAAAGCTTTGCGACATGTGAGGAACTCCGAGACGCCACAAGGGGAGATTAAGGCACAGACAGACAAGCCGTTTTGAATTGATGGAAGTTAGGAGGTAAGCATGATTGATTTGGCCCTGATCGGTAAGAAATACGGCCCGGTCCCGCTCAAATATACGTGGAAAGATGTTGTGCTATATGCGCTGAGTATCGGGGCGCAGACAGACGAACTCCAGTTTATTTACGAGAATGCCGAAGGCGGGCTGAAGGTCTTTCCGAGCTTTGCCACCGTCATGGGCGCTGATGTTTTTGCTGAACTCTTCAAAGATCTCAAGGTCAACCTTTCCAGATTTATTCATGGTG
The DNA here is from genome assembly GCA_041662605.1 of Desulfomonilaceae bacterium. Classification (NCBI taxonomy): domain Bacteria; kingdom Pseudomonadati; phylum Thermodesulfobacteriota; class Desulfomonilia; order Desulfomonilales; family Desulfomonilaceae; species Desulfomonilaceae bacterium. The sequence continues at coordinate 198,296 of JBAZSD010000005.1, read as the reverse complement.
AAGAATCGGTAAAACTCCATCGAGCGATTCCACCTGAAGGGAAGGCCTTCGTTGAAGGAGAAATCACAAATATTTACGACAAAGTCAAAGGAGCGCTGATTCTCTGGAGAATGAAGGTCATGAGTGGAACGTATGAGCTTTTGGCCGAAGCCGAACACAGCGTTTTCTATGTTGGAGCAGGAGGCTTCGGTGGGGATCCAGGACCCAAAACCGAAGCGCTTGAACCTCCCGATGGAGTTCAGCCGAATTTTGCGATCTCGTATCATATCCCGGAAAACCAAGCTGCGCTTTATCGGCTGAACGGTGATTTCAATCCTTTGCACCTGGACCCAAATGTTGCCCACAATGGAGGTTTTCCCCAACCCATCCTGCATGGCCTCTGCACCTACGGCTACGCGACCCGAGCCATTCTCCGCGGCGCCTGTGATGGAGACGCTTCACGCTTTAAGGAATTCAATGCCCGTTTCTCAGGAGTGGTCTATCCCGGCGACACTCTTGTTACAGAGGGATGGGAGGATAAAGGCGACCGTTACCTTATCCGCAGCCGCACCCACAGCGGTGGGGTAGTACTCAGCCACGCCTATGCCAGAATTGATTAAGAGAAGGAGATTTGTTACTTTCTTTGGTGAAAAATCCGGGTAAAACACGTAACCTTTGGGTTTATGAGCGCAGGCTCTTCGGGTCAATCCGCATAAAAGCCCGGATTACATCTCTGGGGTCTGAGCCGTAAAAAGAAAGGGGATTGAGTTTTTATCTGACGCTGATATTGTGGCCTATTTTGAGTAATATCAGAGACTTGACGATAATACTCAATAATGGGAGCGGCGCTTACGCAACATTCCTGATCCGCCGGATTAATCCTTCTCGAGTTTGTCCATGTCTTTTTGCCATTTTCTCCAAGAGTTCTTCTCACAATCGTCAACACACTTAAAATACAAACGCCAGTCGTCTCCTGGAGGCCAGTAGCGATATTTGCAATTTTCTATACAGAGAGTCCGCTCTTGTTCTACGCTTTCACTTGAGATTGCAGGCGCTATAAATAGGCCAAAATTGGTTAACAGGATAGCTAACAGCATGGCTGCCACAACCAATGCGTAATTATTTGTTGTCATGGCCAGCGCTCCTTTCCTGGAAAATTGTCAAGCTCGTTTGTCAGTGTAGACTCTCATTGTAATATAATGAAACGGGAATTAGTCGCAATATCTGTGAAGAAGGTCTTTGCAAAGATGATGGAAAATCCCCATTACGCCACGTTTTAGAAGAGCGAAGTATGACTCAGCAGCGCTTGTATAAACAAATCCTCTTGCGAACTCCCCGCCACCATGGTTCACGGTTTCATCACCACCAGTGCGCTCTTTACCGATTTTTGTTGTAGAATTTGCTCTTTTTAGGTTACAAGATTTCTATTAAATTTTAACCATAAGATCAGATCTGACAACTTTACGGAATTTGAGAATTTTATATTCCTGAAAGGGGATAACGCTGTCAGATCTTTTTTTTGATCCATCGAATGACCATGTGGTCATTTTAGAATCTTCTGATTTTTCAGGAGTATAGGATGAAGAAACTTGCGTTGTTTCTAGTGGTATTGGGGCTGGTCTTTGGTTCTGTCGGCTTCTCATACGCATGGGAGTTTTCCATGACTGGTGAGTTCGAATGGAGGTATCGTTACTGGGGAAGAATAGGCGGATATGATGACTTGTTCGGAAACATGAACGCGCAGAACAACTCAAACGCTTTGATCGGATTTGCCGGCCCGAATTACTATCGTGGATACAATCCTAATGACTCAACCCTGAACTCAGGTTCCAACGCCGGTAATGTCAGGATTGTTCGAGGCGGCTTTTCCAATAGTGAATCTGATGGATTCCTAAACGATCAACGTATGACATTCTATCCCAAGCTGACGGTGAATCAGGCCTTACACTTTCTGGCCACAGTAGATCTTTCAGGTATCAGACAGAAATACAACCATCGTGACGTGGTCACGAACGGGCCTTTAGAAAGGTATTACGAAGATCGGGTGAGCCGGAACGCATTCGACACGGCAATGATCCCGAGTATAAGTCAGTTCAAATTGACGGCCCAAGTTCCTTGGGGAATTCTTTCGTTGAGCACGGCCAAAGACTTTGTGTTCGGGACCGGCGCTCTCTTGGGATTTAATAACCGAGGGTCCGCATTGGTCATGATAATTCCGTATGGTCCTTTTCGAATTATTCCGGCGCTCTGGGTAGCGAGGAGCTATCCGGTTCAGGAAGGATACGCCTCATACTATCCACCGGATGGTCTACCCTCGTATACGAACAACCCTGATAGCGCTACAAGAAACACTGCCCAGGCGGCAGGCGCAATAACTTACTCAAACGGCCCTGTCGATATCGGATGGATACTTGTGTGTCAGAATTACCATGTGAACAACTATGTTAGTAGTACTATCCCGGGGCCGAAGACCAGGACGGACTCGCAAGGAACTGCCTGGAACTACTATGGTTATGATCACTCTGCTGTGTTCAACGCATTTTATTTCAAATACAATAATGGCAGAATATTTGCGAACGCTGAATACGGCTTTTCACAGGATGACCGATACTACATTCACGCATTCCCCGACTATACCGAACGATCATATGCTTTCTCCGAATTTGGGGCTTTAATGGGACCGGCTAAAACTTCTTTCATGTTCGCCTGGTCTGGTGGAAACGCCCTGAACAAGAACAACGCATCCAAGAACTATGGCGGGTGGGCTGTTAATTATCAGGTAATGACTCCATATCAATATCTTATGTTCTACACTTACGGTGGGGGCAACGACACTCCATGGGTTACTGCCCCAAATGGCGTAATTAATCCATCCGCAATCGGCCAAAACTGCGATGAAAATGGTCAGATGGGTGACGCCTACGGTTTGGCGGTCAGGATGGATTACGCCCTGGCGTCGAATCTAAATATTTGGGGTAGCTATCTGTGGGCCCATAGAGTTGAACAGAATGGGTTTTACGCTGGTGGAAAAGGGACAACTGCAACAAATGGATCCACATCTATTGGTCAGGCGCAAACATGGAAACGCAACAATGGGTTTGGCCCGAACCCAAACCCTTTTGTAGATGATGGTTACTTGGGGTGGGAAATGGGTTTTGGCGTAGACTGGAAATTGCTGGAACACATGACATTTCGTTCACGCTGGGCCTATTGGCAACCCGGACCATGGTTTGATCAGGCCTACAAAGTCATTGGAGTCGGTTCCAATGAAGCATTGCTCCAAGGCAGGAGTTCAATAAACGCTTTTGAAGGAACAATGGAAGTTTCTTTCTGAACTTATTCCATTGTAAGCCTCTACTAAACCTGGATGAATGATAAGGAGTAGCAATTTTTGCCATAACCCTGCCATCTTCAGAAATTCTCTTCGGTGGTGTAGGAAGCGGGAATGGTTTTCCCCGGAGGGCAAGATTACAGAGGCTGGAAACCTTACATAGAAATTAGCATCTAGTGTCATATAGCACACGTTGACTAAATGTGAAGAAAGGAGCGCTCGCCATGACAACCAAGAATTACGCATTAACTGTAATGGTCATGCTTATAGCCGTCCTGCTTACAAATTTCGGGTTATTTATAGCGCCCGCAATCTCGTATGAAAGCGTAGAACAAGGCCGCACAGCATGTTTAAGCAGATGTAATAACCCTACCGGCGGAGGAGCCGGGATGTACTTCAGGGGTGGTGGCGGTAGCTCCGATAGCCTATGGCGACTCCGTTCCATTTGTATTTCTAACTGTGAGAAAAAGTATTGGAAGGAGTGGCAGAAAGAAATGGACGAAATAGGCCAGGATTGACGCTTACCTCTTCTACATTCGAAGGCACAGGGTTTCCAGGACACTGGGCTCGATTCTTAGCCGCCTACCGCACGAATATGCGCTCATATTATTGGTGAGACGGCCACAGTTGGCATCGACTCATGACAAAACGGGAATCGAAAATATCTGAAGCAGTTCACGTATCTTTTCGGGCCCGTCACTCTGGCGATTTTTTGTCTTCCGTAATAGGGACCAAAGGCAAATTATTAGGTTCTTCACCTACGATAGAAACATATCTTTCCTTGGATATCTGGGCCGCCTCTAATAACTTCTTACAATACTCTTTGAATTGCTCAGGTGAATGACGTGATGACCTTATTTGGTCCGGCGTAAAAGATTCGTCAATTAGTGGTAAAGCGACTTCAGACGGCACTCCATAACAATCTGTACTATTATAATAATGGCGTTCAGGCTTATTTTTAGGTTTTTTAAATCTATCGAATATTTTCATCGTAACCAAGTTTGCTCCTTATAATTTAAACTATCGGATTACCACATTGAGTTTGATTAATTAAGTTCAATGCCATGTTGGACGAAACGTTGATTCTCAGGCCGTTAACCATAGAATGATACATCTCAGAAACGGTAATCGGCTCACAGAGCATGTTTCATTCTGGTCTTATGTTGTTCTCAGCCTTGTTCTTTGCCTGTTTCGTCATTGCACGCATCGTGCGTTCTTTTACTATAAAGCCAATTCTCCAGCCGATTAATATACACATAAGGATAATTATTATTGCCACTGCCGTTGTCATTGTCATTCTCCTCTCTCATTACAAGATAATATTAACTAATCAAAGCTGCAGTGGTCCAGATTCTTTAGACAACTGAACGAGATTTATAAATGGGAAGCTGTCATTCACGTTCAACGCGAAAACGAAATCCGTTAAAGTAAATATCCACGTGCAAAGCGCTTATAGGCACGTTTTTGACTATGTGGCTGTAATTGGCATGTTCGGTGTGGTTGGGGCTGAACCATTCAGGTTCTATTCCACTGGCGGTAAACCAAAATGGCTACGAGCCTCTTGAATGGCTGAAATATCATCTTTACCCAAAGCAGCAAGGAAATATTCTGGCTCAGTCCAAGAGGATGATAACAAGGACGGCATCGAATCTAAAGCGTCTAGCGGCATAATGCCAGCTTTTTCAGCAAGGTCAATGTAGATTGATTCACCTCGACTGATTGCAACGAAATGGGTTTCCACGAATGATTCTAGCTCATCCATATCAATCACTGTCCTTGTTTATGATGCCAATAATGTCACCGTCTTTGTTTCTGAACACAGTTTTACCATTGTTGTAACGGGTTTCGCTGCCGGCATAATTGCCATTCTTGTCCGTGTAATTTATTACATCGCCGGGACGTGAAGTGTCACCTACAATATCACCATCCTTGTTCCGATAGGTATCGCTATCAGCGGCTAGACGTAGAGTAGGTGTGAGAATCAGCGCGGCGAGAATCAGATGTTTCATGGCTAATCTACCTTGTCTAAAGATAACGACCCCTTATTATCATCAATCGTGGCGTGTGTCTTGAGGTATTTGGGGTCGGGCCCCAAATCCTTCTATATCAGCATTTCCAGCATCCAGCTCAAGGTGCGGTAAGTCTCTTTGCTACGAGCCTCTTGTGTGGCACCGTTATCAATAATAATTTCATGCATTCATGTTAGTCCTGATACGTGTCATATCTGGATTCCAGTTTCACCCGCTCTCCGCACATTACGCCCAATATATCTTCAACAGAGAGCCTATTCGAGCCCTGCTTATACTTTTTCAGGCACCAATCAATTGTTATGAACTGGTCTGTTGTGTCTTTAGCCAAGAAGTCCTGGATTGCTTCCGCTCTTCCTTTGCGGCTACCATCGAAAATAAACGGTGGAAAAATGTGTGAATCGCTCGAATAATTTTCTATTGCTACCACGTCCATACCTCCCATAAGTTAGACCCCGTTAAGCAGGTGGTCACATGACATGACCGACTAATCGTCTACATCCTTTTCCAGCGACAATTTTAGAGACGACTGTTGATTATCTCTTGATGTGGATGCCTTGAGATACTTCGGGTCGGACCCCAATTCCTTCCATATCAGCATTTCCATCATACGACTGAAGGTGCGGTAATTCGCTTTGCTACGAGCCAATTGAAGAGCATCTTCATACATCTGGGCCGACAACCTTACCGGTGCTACTCGTGGACTGTCATGGCTGAATTTCGGGTTATTTTCGACGCTCTTTCCTGACCACCACTTTAAGATGTCTCTTAGCTGGTTTTCTTCTTCTTTTGACAGACTCATTCAAATATTCCTTGAACTTCTCTTGATTATCAGGTGGCAATTCATTCAGCAGCTTTAACTTTGAATTTATCTAATGCCTCGATGGTTTGAATGGGAATCTACAACATTTCTCAATCCACGGTCTGGTTTCGTGATTAGGATAAGGTCAAGTTTCCCATTCTTTGCGTCTTCCATAAGACTTGTTCCCGCTGGTTTTTCCAGCATTGGTTTTCCACCACTCACTGCGCCATCCTTATAGACGGTTATGTCTGAGTAGCCTTTCATGTCACAGAAAGATTGAAGTTGTTTCTGTTCGACCATGAGACTTGTTCCCTCTTTTTTCTGGTCTGCTGAAGAGACTCTCAAATATTGGGCTACTCTCATTGTCTGGTACCTTTCTCAATCAATCTATATACTGTCTATACTTGTATAGAACCAGTGTCAAGTATATTCTTCTATACTTTGTATATTTTTCAGTCACTTGGAAACGTCAGGCCGCGGCAATCGAAGCTGAACTTTGGGACGCATTGCAACGCAATGACTATGGTGGGCTTACAGGGCCAGCTAAACAGACATGTATCAGGTTGTTCACAAACCAGAAATGGGAAATGCCATCTGAAATAGCGCCGAAGCCAGTTAATGTTCCAGAAACTGCATTGTCGTTTATTGAAGCGGTTATCGGAAAAATCAAGTCTACGGCATGTCTACATCGGGTTTGATGATATTCAACGGATAATTGGTGAATGCCCAGAGTGGTATCAGGATATGATATGGGTTAGTTATCTCACAAGGTATGCGCCAGGGCGAGGTTCACAAGTTACGATGGCGCCATACATGGAAGACAAACGCATGACGGCCAGGAATAGATTCAGAGATACGAGAGTCAATACTAGGCCACAGCGACCGCAGTTTAGATGTGTCAGAGAGATATGGGGTTATCAGCGACGACGAACTTGTCAACGCCATTGATAAGTTCACTTACGACCATGGGTTAACTCAAATTCTAGTTGCTTCTAAGAGTGGAAAATAGAATGCTGGATAGCATGGATGTTAGCAAAATGTTAGCATTTTTGAGATTAAGGTGATTAGTGAGTCACTTTTTTGTGTTTCTTGGTACCTAACTTACTGATTTCTTTGGTACCCCCGGCAGGAATCGAACCTGCGACCTGCGGATTAGGAATCCGTCGCTCTATCCCCTGAGCTACGGGGGCATTTAGAATTAACCGTTTCATATATAGCCTTTTAATCTATTTTACGATATGCTTTTATGTCAAATCATTTGTTCTATTTTTAAAAATTGCTTACTCCAAGACCTTACGACAATCCAGCTTATGTTTTCAATAGAAGCCACTATCAAACCTTTTAAACTTGATGATGTCAGAGAAGCGCTGGCCGATCTCGGCATTGGAGGAATGACCGTCACTGAAATACTTAGACAGGTTGTTTCTCAGAGAACAGGTTCCAGGTTCAGCTCCGCCGATGCCCGGTCAGCCGATCTGACACCTCACATTAACATACAGGTGGTGGTACCCGACTGGCTGGTTGTATCAGTTATCGAGGCCGTCTGTTTACATGGATCCTCTGGAAAACTGGATGACAGCGTCGTAACTGTTACACGCGTCGAATCCGTAATTCGCGTTAGAACAGGCGAAAAAGATATTGACGCTTTGTCCATTTGACTTGCAATGACGCTGGTTGGATGATTCAGATCCTTTCCAGATCACATTGATCCTTGAATCTCTTCTGGATCTCACCGGTCAAAGCCTCAAAAAGTTCCTCGGATTCGACCTCGATCACCAGTTCACCATCATCAAAGGTTTTGAGTCTCCCATGTTTTTCAAAAACTTCTATGGCGTCCTTGGGACTCACTGTTATCCAGCCTTTCATTCTCTTGAGCAGTTCCGTGCCCGTGAAGTCACGTTCAATCGTCAGATCCACCCTCCGATTTTTCGCCATCCAACCTATGACCGCCGGGCTAACCAACCTCGGGGTGACGGGATCATGCATTGCAGCGCAACGGAACCACAGTCTGGCTCTAACCATAAGAACGGCCTCCTTCAGATCTATTACTGAAATAGCGCGCGATATTAATAGGTCACGCTCCAAGTCTAAACATCTTTAAAAAAACGATAAAGTGTGCTATACAATAGCCCTATTAAGAGATTAGTTTAACAGGGTAAAAATGTCACCTAACGCAAAGACTGATCATGCTGGAGCGGACTGCCATTTTTCTCGTTCTAAATTATGTCTTATTTATTTCACGATATCTTTGACACTGGTTTTCCTGACGGGCTCCTGTGGGGACTCTTTTGCCGCGTCAAAATCGTCCAGGCAGCAAGTTGTGGCCAAGAAGACCGCAAAAAAGCCTCACGTAAAGGTCAAGAAGAAATCATCGATAAAACCGTCCAGAACGAAATATATAAAGCCGGTTTCCCCCGGAGTCCAGGCCAAGGCCGCATATTGCGTCAACCTCGCGAACAATCAAACATTGATATCCAAAAACGCAGACCAGAAATTGCCTATCGCCAGCCTGACCAAAATGGTAACAGCGTTGCTAACTCTGGATCATATGCCGCTTGACAGGGAAATAACCATTCCGGACCACATTAAGACTGTTCCCAAATCCGTAGTCGGCTTGAAACCGGGAGATACCCTTACGGTCAAAGATTTGTTGCATGGGATGCTGATAAGCTCAGGCAATGACTGCGCGGAAGCTTTAGCGTGCGCGTTTCCCGGCGGCAAGACAAAATTTATCCAGGCTCTAAACCAGAAAGCCAAGAGCATAGGCGCCGTCCATACTCAGTTTTTCACTCCGAGTGGGCTGGATAAAAAGCTCGGTTCCGCTACTAAAGACGACAAAGAACCCGAAAGTGAAGCAAATGTCTCCACTGCGCGCGAAATTGCAACTATCGCAAGGATAGCTTTTTCAAACCTGACCATAAGGACCATTTGTCAGAAAAAATCCTACGTGCTCGCCAGTAAACTCAATCCCAAAGGTTATGCAATCAGAAACACAAATAAATTACTGCGGGATAATCTCCCGGTGGTGGGAGGAAAAACAGGGTTTACATGCAGAGCCGGCCATTGCCTCGCCTCTGAGTTTACACCCGGGAAAAACGTCTTTGTAATAGTAGTGTTGGGGAGTCCTAACCATTTCAGAGACACTCGTCTGCTGTATCACAAAGCCATCAAAGAAACGTCAGCTTCCAAGAGCGTTTCTGTTGATTCCAGTCCAAAAGTCGCCTCCAAATAACTGAAGAGGATTTTTATCTAAAGAATAATGACCTTCATTCTTTGGGTAGAGTAAAAAGGAAATTAACCCACTTTCCCATTTCTGATTCACACCAGATATTTCCACCGTGAGCCTCAATAATCCTCTTGATGTTGTAGAGGCCCAACCCTGTTCCACGTTTTGTACGAGTTATTTCGTTAGGTATTCTGTAGAATTTCTCAAATATCATTTCTCGCTCTTCGAACTCAATTCCTGGGCCTTCGTTCCAAACATTGAACAAGAATTTATCGCCAAGGTCGACCACTCCGTACGCTATTCTGCCTCCGGGGTATCCATATTTCAGAGCGTTCCCGAACAGATTGCGGTAGACAATTTCCAGAAATCTGGGGTCCCCATAAACAGGAACTAAACCTACGCCTCCCAGACTTTGATCATAACTGTCGAAAGAGTTAGGGTACCGTTCTTTAAGCCCAACCATTGCAGGCAACAGGACCTCTTCATAGAAATTTCCGATTTCCTGCCTACGGATCTGAAACTCTCCCTGCTCAAGGTCCGCCATAGTAAGAAAATCGCGACTCATGGCTTCCAGAAAGGTGGAATGATGATATATAATTTCAAGTTGTTCCCGTCGCTTCGGATCCGTCTCAGTGTCGAGCAGTCTCTTGACGAACCCACCGATCACCAGAAGAGAATTCTTGTTTTCGTGATTTATGAAATGAATAGCTTCCCGATAGTTCTTGTTGAGTCTTTCCAATTCTCTGGTAATGGCGTTGTCCTGTCCGATGTCCCTACTTATTCCTACTGTCCCAAGAAGTCGTCCTTCGTTATCTTTTAACTGAGACAGGGTGAGGGATATTTCAACAATTGCGCCATCTTTTCTTTTAAGTTTGGTCTTGTAATTTCTTATTCCACCAGAGTTTTGAACCTCTTCCAGGATCTCGTTCCGTTCACATGTGTCGACCCATACCTCATGGATCTTGTGGCCCTGAATTTCTTCAGCGGAATATCCTAACAGCTTTTCCGCCGCAGGATTGAATTCAACGATCCTGGAATCGAGGTCTGTAGTCATGATCATATCTGCGGATGATCTCAATATGCCTTCAAGATATCCTGTTTCACTCGCCAAAGCTTCAGTTCGGCGCCACATCTCCTGAGACAGGTTTGCCGCTAATTTCTTGTAGCGTTCCTCTGACTGTCTCAGCATCTGATTCAATTCATGAACTTCTAATTTCCTTCCGATGGATTCCGCTACTTCCTCCAGAAAATATTCGTCTTCAGGAAAGATTTGTTCATCTCGGCCGTATTTTACGCCTAATCGACCGCAGACGCGGTTTTGGACCTGGATATCTTTAATGAAAAGGGCACCGTGACCGTTTTCGGGTTTTTCTCCGAAAATGTCTCCGTTTATTTCAAGCCATATGGCGATATCTGCGCGATTTCCTAATAAACGATTGATGAGGGAGATCGTAGAGAGGATTTTTTGATTGAAAGGGTCCTGTCCAAGAAGGCCTCTGCCAATTTCAAGCAATATTCTGAATTTGGCCAACAATTGAGAAATTGTTAGCTTTGAACTATTGTCCTGGCCTTTTTTATCAAAGCTTTCCCGCATTTTCACCCTGAACCCCAATTATCGTAGTTTTCAGGTTTAGTCAACGATTTAGGCTTTACAACGCCTGAAAATGATTTCAGGAATTAGTCGTAATTCTATGTTAGTTTCCAGGCTTGATCAAACATTGAGGAAAATAGTAATATTCGAAAATAATATTGAACGCGTTTACCTCACAAGTATCTTCTGATCGACCGGAAGGAGATCTCAGATGAAGGGTGTTATCCTCGCTGGCGGTTTGGGCACTCGTTTATTCCCCCTAACCAAAATTACCAACAAGCACCTGTTGCCGATATACAACAGGCCTATGATTACCTATCCGGTCGAATGTCTGGTTAAAGCGGGAATCGATGACATTCTTATTGTCACGGGAGGTAATCATCCAGGAGACTTCCTGAGGTTACTGGGTAATGGGAAGGAATATGGAGTCAAGAATATCAGCTATGCCTACCAGGAAGGCGAAGGTGGTATAGCCGACGCTTTGGCGCTTGCCGAAAACCATGCGGCATGTGGGCCTGTCTGCGTCGTGCTTGGCGACAATCTTCTAGAAAAAACCATTCAGCAAGCGATTGAAGGATATCGAAAACAGGGGTCAGGGGCCAGGATATTGCTTAAAGAGGTTGAAGATCCCCAGCGATTTGGGGTTCCTGTGCTTGAAGGAGACAAAGTTGTAAGAATAATTGAAAAGCCCGTTGATCCTCCTTCAAATTACGCTGTCACGGGGATATACATGTATGATGTTCAGGTCTTCGACTTCATAAAGACGTTGGACCCATCGGAACGGGGAGAACTGGAAATAACCGATGTCAACAATCTTTACATTGACCAGGGGACTATGACATGGTCACAGATTGACGGGTGGTGGACCGACGCGGGAACATTTGATTCTCTATTAAAAGCTTCCAATCTTGTCGCTCACGGAGGAGCCAACAAAGTTTAAAAATGTCTCTCAAGAAAAGCAAATTCAAACAGCCATCATCGACTCCCATTAAGGGTGTTGTGATTCAGCCTCTCAAAGTTGTGCCTGATGAACGCGGCAGGCTGATGGAAATAATGAGAAATGACGACCCTTTTTTCTCGGGATTTGGTCAGGTCTACCTGTCAACTGTTTATCCCGGTGTTGTTAAGGCCTGGCATTATCACAGGATTCAGGATGATCGATTTACATGCGTGAGAGGAATGGTGAAGGCCGTCCTTTATGATGATCGTGAGGGTTCTGAGACTCGTGGGGCTCTTAATGTCCTCTATGCAGGTGAATATAATCCGGTACTTATAGTAATACCGGCAGGAGTCTTTCACGGTTGGAAATGCGTAAGTGATTACGAGGCCTATGTCATCAATATTCCTTCAGAGCCTTACAACAGGGCTGATCCTGATGAGTTCAGAGTTGATCCTCATGGAGACGTCATACCTTATGACTGGACCAGAAAAGATGGCTAGAGAAATGGTTGATGGGTTTATCGGAATATTTTGAGCCAGAGATTTAAAAACATGCGCGGCTTTGGATTCCGAAGGCGCCGGTATCAGGAGAATAACTGGAATGCGTTTGCTTGTAACTGGTGGGCTCGGTTTTATTGGTTCAAATTTTATCTTGAACATGCTCGAAACTTACAGGGATCTGAGCGTTATCAATCTTGATCTTTTGACCTACGCAGGGAATCTGGAAAACCTGTTAGGAGTTGAAAGTTACGGTTCCCGTTATGAATTTGTAAGAGGCGACATAGCTGACAGCAATCTGGTTTCAGAAATTATGTCTTCAAAACCGGATATAGTGGTCAATTTTGCGGCGGAGTCCCACGTAGACCGATCAATATTGGACGCGTCCACTTTTTTGAAAACAAATATTATTGGAACCCAGGTTCTTCTGGACTGCTGTAAAGAACACAAGATATGTCGGTTTGTTCAAATATCGACAGATGAGGTTTACGGCTCTCTCGGCCCATTAGATCCATCATTCACAGAAACAAACCATTTGAAACCAAACAGTCCTTATTCCGCTTCGAAGGCGGCTGCTGACTTACTGGTGCGGGCGTATTACAAAACCTATGGAATGGATGTCGTAATTACCAGATGCTCTAATAATTATGGGCCGTTCCAGTTTCCTGAAAAACTCATACCGCTAATGATCACCAACGCCATCCAGCATGAAGGCCTCCCGGTTTACGGTGATGGGATGAACATTCGTGACTGGATACATGTGCTGGACCACTGCAAGGCTATCGACACAGTAATGAGAAAGGGACTGGCGGGCCACGTTTACAACATCGGGGGATCCTGTGAGCGCCACAACATTGATATAGTCAGACAGATTCTGGCCAGACTCAACAAGTCCTCGTCGTTGATCAAGTATGTCCAGGACAGACCAGGGCACGATCGTCGATATGCGATGAATTCGGATAAAATCAGAACTGAACTCAACTGGGAGCCGGAGATCGGTTTTGAAGACGGCATAGATCAAACCGTGAGCTGGTACATAGAGAATGAGCCTTGGTGGAGAAGGATAAAGACTGGAGAATACCTTACCTACTACGAAAAATGGTATGGCGGGCTTCAGAAATAACCTACTAAAATTATGGATATTGTAAGAAGAAAAACCAGGACCATTCAATTGGGTACCATGACTGTGGGAGGAGACTCTCCTATATCTGTCCAGTCAATGGCCAATACCAACACTCGTGACATCAGAAAAACTCTTGCGCAAATTAGAAAGCTTGAGAAGGCGGGATGTGAAATTATAAGAGTCGGTGTTCCAGACATGGAAGCAGCCGGCTCGTTGGGTAAAATCAAAAGTGGAATGAAAGTTCCTCTCGTCGCTGATATTCATTTCGATTACAAACTGGCGCTTGAAGCTCTAAAACAGGGGGTTGACGGACTGCGACTGAACCCTGGAAACATAGGATCTTCCACCAAAGTTCGAGAAGTCACGCGGGCGGCCCTTGACCGAAATGTCCCGATTCGAATCGGAGTCAACTCCGGATCCGTAGAAAAGAAGCTCCTTGAGAAGTATGGCGGAGCTACTCCGGAAGCAATGGTTGAGAGCGCTCTGAGTCACATTGGTATTCTGGAGAAGATCAATTTTGGGCTAATAAAGGTTTCTTTGAAGGCATCAGACGTCCCAAGAACAATTGACGCGTACCGACTGCTCTCTGATAAGGTGGACTACCCATTGCACGTTGGGGTCACTGAAGCAGGCACGGTAATCCCTGGTTCCGTAAAATCGGCCATCGGCATAGGAATTTTGCTGGCTGAAGGTATTGGAGACACAATAAGAGTTTCTCTCTCGGCCGCTCCTGAGAAGGAAATTCAGGCAGGTTTCGCTATACTTAGAAGCCTCGGACTCAGACGTTGGGGAGTGGATCTTATCTCCTGTCCGACATGTTCCAGAACTGCAATAGATCTTATAGGGCTGGCGACTAAAGTTGAAAAAGCCATTTCCTTTATACGAACGCCGTTGAAAGTCGCGGTCATGGGTTGTGTGGTGAATGGGCCAGGTGAAGCCAAGGAGGCTGATGTGGGGATAGCGGGCGGAAAAGGGAGAGGGATATTGTTCAAGAAGGGCCAAGTGGTTGGGACCTACGAAGAAAAAGAGCTCCTGAAGGCGCTTCTGGATGAAATAAATAATCTTGCTCAAGACTCAGCGCCCGTGGCGACTTCATAAAATTTTCCCGGGCGCTGAGACTGATCATTCAATAACTACTACATCCCCAGGATCCAAACCCGACAAGATTTCAATATTGCCATTGTCGAGCTTTCGTCCGGTTCGGACGTGCCTGGTTTTGACTTCGCCGTGATCAACCACTTTCACTGTTTCAAGCTGACCGACTATTTTGACTGCGGTCGCCGGTATCACAATTACAGGCGCAGACATTGTCTTGAACGTTAACGTCCCGTACAAACCGGGTGTGAGGCCGTCAGTTTCATTCATAGGCGCTTTCACTGTAATAGTTCTGGTCTTCTCATCACGTTGAGGAACAATTTCCCTGATTGAGGTATTTATTTTTATGTTCAAAGACGGAACCGCCACAGTAACTTGTGAGCCTATCGAGAGAAAAGGAGCGTACTGTTCTCCGGCAGCGGCGACCATTTCAAGAGTATCCGGGTTGTAAATAGTAAGTAAATCTTTCCCCACGACCGCAAGGTCTCCCTGGTTGACATTCTTTTCGGCCACGATGCCGTCAAACGGAGCCGTCACAGACTCGTAGGACAGGAATGTCCTGGCTTCTTGAAGCGATGATTTGGCTTTATTCACAGCCGCCTGAGCCATTTCATAACGAGCGGAAACATCATCGAATTCTTTCTTGGCGATAGCCTGTTCACTAAATAAAACCTTGTAACGTTCATAATCCTGTTTGGTCTTGTCCAGATCAACCTGTGCGCTTTCAAGCGCCGCCTTGGCCTGGGCTTCTCGCTCCTCCAGTTCTCGGGCCTCGATCTTGAACAAGAGATCGCCTTTCTTGACTACACTACCGGCGTCCACTTTCAATTCAGTAATGTATCCACCTACTCTTGCGGCGATCTTGGCAGTGTCTCTCGCCAATATGGTTCCGGGAACAGTGACCTCACCGGAGGTTTCGATTTCTTCGGCTTTGGCGGTTTTGAGATTCGAAACCTGTTCTTTCGGAAGTTGTGTTTCTCCGCCGGGGACTTTGTAGTGAAATCCACCTTGAACCCATATTAGAAGTAAGATTAAAGCGATCGCTGAAATAGCGGCTGTGAGTAATTTAAATTTGGTCATCCAGTTTCCTCCGTGTCGACTCAGGATCATCCACGGTTTGAACAAGAAATCCTTGCTATCATGGATTCTTCACTCCGAATCTTCAGACGCAAGGATATCTTTCAAAATGTCATAGCGTAATAACGCTACTTGAATAACGTTTTCAGGCGAAGCCTTCGCTATACTGACTCTAATCATAGCCGGGAAACTAATTTTCAGTCATTACAAAATCGTCGTATTCAATCTCAAACCTGAGTTTATGTTTAGCTTCTTCCTGGGATAAAGCCAGAAAGATTTGTTCCAGATTGTCGTCCCCACAGGACGCCGCCAAATCCAGATAGAGTTTAAAGGCCTTTTTCTCTTTTTTCATGGCAAGGATCAACGCTTGTTGATAATCCATTTGAGGACCAGGCTCCGCGTCTACCAGATAATCACCTATTTTTAGGTCCAGAGCTTTCTTCTCTGTTGGACCCCATTGTTTGCCTGCCTTGATATTTTCGAGTTTCCGCTTGTGTCCCAATTCTTCTTTTGCAAAACTCTTGAATATTTCCGCCATCCACGGCCTGTCCATCTTTTCGCCCAGACCTATGTAAAAATCATGGGCTTGTTGCTCATTCTCGATGGCAAAATCCAGAATTTCGTTAACTGATTTCCATTGTTGCATAAGTTCAGCCTCCCAAAAAATTTAACGACGATTTACCAGGTTGTTATTTGATTTTCTTTAATGCTTCCAGTGCCGAGTCGTAATTCGGCTCTTGGGCTATTTCCGGCACAAGTTCAAGATATTGGATTTTACCGTTCTTATCAATTACAAACACCGCCCTGGCCAACAAACGCAATTCCTTGATAAGTAACCCGTATTGCATACCAAAAGAGGCGTCTTTGTAATCCGACAGTGTGACAACATTTTTCACTCCGGCCGCTCCGCACCATCTAGCCTGAGCAAAAGGCAAATCCATGCTGACGGTTAATATCGCAATATCATTGCCATGGTTGATAGCTTCTTCGTTGAATCGGCGCGTTGACATGTCACATATTGGAGTATCCAAAGAAGGGACTGAAGATATTATGATCGGTTTTCCTTTGTAAGAAGAAAGGCTTACAGGAGACAAATCATTGGCCATCGCCACAAAATCGGGAGCTGAATCGCCAACTTTGACTTCGTTTCCTACCAATGTCAGGGGATTGCCCTTGAAAGTTACTAAACCTTGCCGTTCGTTCATTTTATGTTCCTTTCACCGAAAAAAGTTATCTTAATAGGATTCTCTTGAAGCCAACATCGCTTCATCAATTTTCCCTCTAAACAGGTAATAGGCCCAACTCTGGTATGCAATTACGATGGGTACCATTATCAATGCTACTACGAGCATGATTTTCAATGTTAATGGGCTGGAACATGAATTAAAAGCCGTCAGACTGAGCGCAGGATCAATGCTTGAGGGATACAGGTTGGGAAATAGCCCTACAACTCCAAAAAGCACAGCGGTCATGATCGTGACACTGGAAGCGAACCATGCTTTCCAAAAAGAATCTTTCGCCAAAAAGATCCGAATCATAAATAACGCTAGCGTTGTGATAAGCGGCAGAATAAACAAAATCGGGTTATTCAGATAATTCCTGTAGAGGGGGGTCGCAAACCATGTAAACACCAGGAAAGCGACGGCCAGGATCAGGAGAGGTATCCAAAGAGCGGAAGCAAAGTTCTTTGCTCTCTTGTTTAGATCCCCATCAGATTTAATCGCCAGCCAAATAGCTCCATGCACGAGGAAAAGGGCTACAAACAGCAACCCGCCCAATAGACCATAAGGATTTAACAGAGTAAACAGATTCCCCTGGAACATATAATTCTTGTCAAAGGGAATTCCCTGAAAGATATTGGCGAACGCCACTCCGAAAAGCAGGCCCGGAATAAAGCTCCCAATAAAAAGACAGATATCCCAAAAGGATTTCCACGATTGGCTGGCTATCTTGTTTCTGAATTCAAAGGAGACGGCTCTTATGATCAAAGTAAAAAGTATAAGCAACAGCGGGGTATATAACGTACTGAACATCACGGCATAAGTTGTGGGAAACGCGGCGAAAGTCACTCCACCCGCCGTTATGAGCCAAACTTCATTCCCGTCCCAAAAAGGGCCCATGGCGTTATAAATGACCCTTTTTTCTTTGTCGCTTTTTGCTACAAAAGGAAGAAGAGTACCAAGACCAAAATCAAAACCATCGAGCATGAAATATATCGCCCAGATCAGTCCCCATAGCAAAAACCAGATGGTTTCCAGCATGTTGAGCCTACCTTTCTAATCGATTCCAAAGCAAAAATCCCACAATCTTTACTTAAGATGGTTTTCAGACTGGTTCAGGGCCATGTTTCGCATGACGAATAATCAGAAAAAAGGCAATTATCCCCAATAGCGAATACAAGATTATGAATGCGGCAAGTGAAACGGCTACCTGCGAACCCGCTATTGGGGAACCCGCGTCCATGGTTCTTAACACACGATAGACGATCCATGGTTGCCGACCCACTTCAGTTACTATCCATCCGAGTAGAGCGGCTATGTATGGTAGTGGAATAGAATAGAGCATTATCCTAAGGTACATCGGACTCGATTCCAGTTTGTTCCTCTTAAACCAACCAATCACGGTTAATAGAACAAACAGGAAGCCAAGGGCGACCATTATCCTGAACGCGAAAAAAACCAGTGTCACCGGGGGGCGATCTTCTACAGGCCACGCTTTGAGTCCCAGGACCTCAGCGTTCCAATCCCCTTTTGTAATATAACTCATAAACTTGGGAATTTTGAACCACTCTACCAGGTTCCTCTCATTTTTTTCATCAGGAATTACAAACATTGAGAAATCAACGCCTTTTTTCGTCTCCCAGTGCGACTCTACGGCAGCGGTTTTTTCCGGCTGAAGTATGGTCATTTCCTTGCCGGTGATGTCACCCATGAAAACTTCCCCGATTGAGAATATCAATGAAAAAGCAAGGGCCATTCTGAAGGACTTGGTGAACAGGCTAATCTCATTTTTCCTGAGAAGATGATAAGCGCTGACTCCCATGACGAAAAATCCAGCGACAATGTAGCCTGAAAAAATCGTGTGTAGAAAATTCATTATCGCATAATTTTGCGTGACCACGGAGAGAAAATCCGTTAGTTCCGCCCGGCCACCACGTATCTCATAGCCCACAGGATGCTGCATCCAGGCGTTAGCCGCTATAATCCAGTAGGCGGAGACGCTGGACGCTATGGCTACCAGCCATATGCACAACGCGTGAGCTTTAGGTTTAAGTCGATTCCAACCGAAAAACCACACCGCAATAAAGGTCGATTCCAGGAAAAAAGCCACAGTTGCTTCAATAGCCAGGATTGATCCAAAAATATCCCCAACGTACTTTGAATATCCCGCCCAGTTCGTTCCAAACTGGAACTCCAATGTTATGCCCGTCACTACCCCCACTACAAAGTTTATCAGGAATATATGCCCCCAAAATTTGGTCATTTTTTTGTATTCGGGGTTTCCTGTCTGAACATAACGTGTCTCCATTATGGCGACCAGAATGGCTAATCCCAAGGTCAAAGGAACAAAAATGAAGTGGAACAAAGTAGCTACTGCAAATTGCAAACGGGACAATAAAATTGGGTCCATGGGGAACTCCTTTTATTAACCTGGGAGAAGGGCGCCTCTTCAAGGTCCTAAACGACAAGGATCTTGTTTATCAAAATATCCATATCAACTCGTTGAATGAACAACTTTCTCAATTAGCTCGGAAACCTTAAATGTCGAGAATTCGTTGTTGAAGAAGGTTCTAAACTCCGCATGATCCTGTAACAGTTTTTCTAATAGCGGTTTCCGATCTTCGGTCCCTAACAAACAGAGACTCATACCACTAAAGGCTCGGATTGAAGGGTCCTCTGACTCAAGATACTTGTTAAGATACGTAACAGCGGATCGCAGCAAATCCGGTCTAACCGCTGCGAGTCTGGCTACGCCCCATAACAAACCCCTTTGCAAGGGTTCATATTCGAGAAAGTTACCTTCTTCATTGAGATATGAAATCAATATTGTATGATATTCGTCCGCGATTCCGGGGCTCCTGGCCATGATTTCACTCATTGATTCCGGGGCTCCCCAGCCTATTCCTCCGGATTCATCATTCAAGCTCCACATTAGGCGGCGCATTATAACCCGCGCCGCCTCAATGTCCTGATCTGAGAGACGTGACACAACCAGCCCTATCCCTGTCACAGCCCTCCATTTTGTCAGTTCATCATGATCCAGCAACAAGGACAATAATGTGTTTATTACAAGCCGACCTGGAAACTGCTCCAACTGTTCAAGCGAGGTTTCAAAATCTTGGCTCCTGAGCAATTCGAGTACCTTTTTTTTCAAATTTCGGCTTGATAATTTTTCCAAAATTGGAGCCTTGTTTGTAAAGTTTTTTCATTAACGGTTTATGCCGGCACAGACTCCTTGATGGCGCCCCCAATCTCCCGACCAAGATCGACACATTTTTTCAGACCCTCATGGTCAGGAACAAATTGCAGACTGATTCCAGGACCAAACACTTTCATTTTCATTTCTTCCAAAGACTTACCGATTTGTTTGACAGCTTCTCCACTCCATCCATATGAGCCAAAGGACGCCGCGAATTTGTTCATCGGCTTAAGGCCCTTCATGTAACAAAGCATATCAGCCATTCTTGGAAGCATCCCATTGTTCAGCGTGGAGGACCCCACAATTACGGCCTTTGAATCCATAAGTTCAGTAATTATTTCACTTCTGTGTTCACAGGCCAGATTCATGATTCTTACGCTTATTCCCGATTCAATCAAACCATCAGCGATCGCTTTGGCCATCATCTCAGTGCTATGCCACATGGTGTCGTAAACCAACAGGGCTTTCCTGCGGGATTCCTGTTTACTCCACTTGGAGTAGGCTTCGACTATCTGGAGTGGGTTTTGGCGCCATATTAGCCCGTGGTCCGGGGCTATCATGTCGATCTTGAGATTCATTTTCTGAACATCAGCCAATAATTTTTGAACCAGCCCTGCATAAGGAAGCAAGATATTGGCGAAATACTTGAGAGCATGTTTCATTAACTCGGGAGAATCGACCTCATCATTGAATCTCTCCGTTGTCGCCCAGTGTTGTCCAAAAGCGTCACTCGATATTAACAGGGCGTCTTCCTTGATGTATGAAAACATGCTATCCGGCCAATGCAGCATTCGAGTCTCAAGAAAAGAGATAGTTCTCTTCCCTATTGAAACCTCCTGACCGGATGAAACAACCTCGTAGGGCCAGTCCTCCCTGTGATAGTGATCCAGGAGAGCTTTCTTGCCTCTAGCGGAACAGAAAATTTTTTCAGGTTTTATAATTTCGACCATCTCGGGAATTGAACCTGAATGATCAGGTTCAACATGGTTTATTACAAGATAGTCTATCTTGCTCGGCTCGATAACTTTGTAGATATTATGAAGCAAATCGTTTTTGAATGGCTTTTTTACTGTGTCAAAAAGTGTAATTTTATCGTCCGGGATGAGGTACGAGTTATAGGTCGTGCCTTTGTACGTGGAATACCCATGAAAATCTTTGATATCCCAGTCAACAGCGCCGACCCAATGCACCCCATTTTTAATTTCAACAACTGCTCGCAATTTTTCCTCCAATTTTGGCTATTCAGGTGAAAATGAGTCCTTGTCCGCCCCACAAACCGGGCATACCCAGTCAGCCGGCACATCGGCAAAAGCCGTGCCTGGATTCACTCCATTATCGGGGTCCCCCGACGCTGGATCATAAACATAACCACATACCTGACATACATATTTTTCCATGTTTTCGTCTCCTTCTCTATGAATTTTGACCTAAATCCAGGTCATTAAGTTTTGAATCGTCTGTTTCCGGCTGTCCTCGTCATCATGAAATAGAGGACCGTTATTTGCCTGTGATCTTCTTGCCGATTTCCCGACCGTAATCCTGCGCCATTTGCATCCCGCCCTGTATGATCGCGGATTTCAGTCTCAAAGGCCCCCCGATCATGTCCATCTTCAGAATGTTCTGCATCGTATCGTAAATTCTATCTGGAGCTTCTCCGCTCCAACCAAATGCGCCAAATGAACCTCCGATCTTGCCGCCAAGATCCAATTTCGCCGCAAGAAAAAGCAGCGTCTTCATGGCCTGCATCATCTCACCATGATAAGTGGCTGATCCCAACACGTAAGCGTCATATCCCTCAAGATCTTCCTGCTTGATTACCTGGGTCGCGGAAACCACTTTGGCGTCAGCCCCGGTGAATCTTATTCCTTCGGCTATGAGGTCCGCTATGTTCTGCGTCTGGCCTGACCTGGTAGCATAAATCAGTAGCGCTTTTCCCATTCCTAAACTCCTCTCAATTGAAGACATTCTATTTTGGATCTTTGATTAGTCCTGAAATTAGCCCCAACACACCGTTGCTCACTTTGCGACGTGGAAACTTTCTCCCAGGACAGCCCTTTTCCCAAGCTCAAAAGCGTCGGCCAGGACATCCGGTCGGTCCTTAATCGCCGCCTTGCCTTCAACTGACTTTACAAACAGGCCACCGTTATAGCTCTTATCCAGCGCGTCGAAGAAATACTTGGCCACCATTTCCGACCCTTCAAAAAGATTGGTCCCTTTGGTAGCGCCCACAGCGATCAGATAACCATGTCCCGAATCATACCTTTTCCTCAGTTCAGGGGCCTTCTCCAGCATTCTTCTGCTCCACAAAGCCTGGCACCTGTCAATAACGGCCTTGGCGCTGGAAGTAATTCCGTAAAAGAACATTGGGCTGGCCAGCATGATTATTTCTGACTCAATCAGCTTGGGATAGACTAAATCCATGTCATCTTTGACTACACAAACCCCTGTTTTGTCACAGCCTCCGCATTCACGACAGCCGCTTAATTTTAATTTGAATGTCCGTATCGTTTCTGTTTCAGCGCCAAGCGATTCAGCCCCCTTCAGGGCTTCGGTCAATAACAAATCGCTGTTACCACCTTTGCGCGGACTGCCAAATATTCCTAACACCTTCATATTACGCTCTATTCCAGGAACGCCTTTGTCCCGAGGTTCTACGGCTCTAAAACGTGCACAAAGCACATCTGATCACTGTTAAAAGCAATTAAAGCCACACGCGTCATGTATCTCTCCGAAAAAACCGTTTATATTTTTGAAAAAGGTTCTGGCCGAGGAACATGTTAATCTACTTGAGTCGAGGATCCTGCCCCGCCATTCCGCATTCCGGGATGTAACAACTGACGTTCACGAATTCGCATTTCTCCTTGCACGTTGGACAAGTCTCGGCCGGAACTACTCCAGGTTCGGCCTCATACGTGTAGCCGCATTTTGAACATTTCCACGTAATTTTTTCCATCTTGTACAAACCTCCTTTTTCACAATATGTTTATCTTTTCTTCACATCTGCTAGAAAACTCAATCTGTCCAGCATGTCCTGAATTGTTTTGGACATGAACCACCATCCACGATCAAAAACTCCGTAATCGGCTCCAAGCATAGCTGAAGACACCCGCGTGGAATTTGCGTAAAAGAGCCATTGTTCCGTCCATTGTTTTTCAATCGCTTCATCAAAAGGATTTGTTTTGTCCGCCAGTTTTTGATCCCAGGCCTTAATCAATATTTTTGTAGCGGTAAGAGTCATAGCGTTGGTCGTCTGAATAGTGTTTTCGAAACGAGCCCAATGGCCCGCCACCCAATCTGGGGTGTGACAGGACAAACAGACTTTTTGTAATGTCTCTTTTCTCTCTTTCATTTGGTCAGGCCCAATCAGGTAATCAGAAGCAGGAACGCCCTGATAAGTCGTCGGCAAGGGCAATCCATCGGCATTTCGAATTATCGATGTGTCCGGAGACTTCGGATGAGCATGAGCGTATATCAATCCAAAAGTTCTCCAGGGAAGTCGGTCGTTCATTTGATGGGTACGGTTAACCACGACCGTCCCTTCAGGATCCACTATTAGACTCATGTGACAGGTTGAGCACGTCGGAGCGGTAAAGTCTTTTCCAACTGTCCAGGGAACAGCCTTAAAATTCCATTCATTGTGAAGTGATGAAAAAATGGCTCCGTGTTTGCTCACCGAATAAATCTTGTACCCCGGAACATCTGGACCTTTGTGACATTGGGAACATGTGTAGGGTTTTCTCGCCATTTGGATGGCAAATTGATGACGTGTATGACAGGCTGAACATGAACCTCGACTACCATCAGGGTTTAATCTCCCTACTCCATCATTTGGCCAGCCCGATAGCTGGACAAATTCCATGTCACCATAATCTGTGGATCTGGTTTTCCTGCTAATGACTTTCAACTCTGTCCCATGGCACGAATAGCAGGTTTCCGAATTGGTTTTTTCATCAGGATTCTGGATTACTGTCCCCTTCTTAACCAGTTCCTGGGTCCCGTTTATTGTGTTCAGGAGCGTTTGAAACAGGGGGTTTTTCGAGAGATTGGTATGAGCGAACGCCATTATATTTTTCTGGAATTGAGATTCTTCGACCGGATGACATGTGGCGCAGTCTTTGGGAGTAACTGTAAGGTGAACTTTTTGATCATTGTGATCAAACGAGTCCGTGTGGGCCTCCGAATTAATCAAATGACATTCGGCGCAAGCGACGGCGACATTCTTGAGTTGATCCGGAACAGATTTGACTGAAACCCGTCTTTCCAGTTCAGGTTTTTCGAGGGCCTTGTTAAGAGTAATTTTCGCGTGAGCGCTTCTACGCCAGTCAGCGACAATTGTAGGTGTCACGGAACTATGACACGCTATACAATCCTGGGATGAATCACTGATGACCTGGTCCTCACAAAAGCCTTCAGAAGTCAAAAGAAAGACCGCCAGTAAAACGCACTGCAGAATAATAACCAACGAAAATTCAGCTTGTAATTTGGCCATGATTCCATACCATCCAATCTTAGTGTTCACTAGAATCGGAAACTCTGCGATAAGCTTTTAAGCCATCCTTAAACGCTAATTCGGATCATCCAGGCCGGTTCTGAAAGCCCGCCTTATTTTTGCTGAATTGAACCTATTTGTTAGTATCGAGACTGTTTAACTTTTCAAGTTGTTGAGCTAGTTCTTCCAGCCTAGGCATTTTATTTATGTCGTGAACGTCAATGTAACGAATGACGCCTTTTTTATCGATCAAAAACAACGCTCTTTCTGAAACCCCATTGGACCTAAGGATTCCGTATTTCTTCGCTACATCCCCGTGAGGCCAAAAGTCTGACAGCACAGGAAACCACAGAGTCCCCATTTCTTGTGTCCAAGCGTGTAAAGTCGGAATATTATCTACTGAAATACCCAGCAAGATAGTGTCATTCTTGTCAAAAATATCCTTGGCAATGTTATAACCAGGCCATTGCTGTGAGCACACCGGGGTCCAGGCCGCCGGAATAAAAGATAGAACCACATTTTTTTTACCCCGATACTGGCTCAGTGAAACCGTACCGCCAGAGATAGCGGGCAGCGTAAAATCCGGAGCCTGGTCTCCCACCTTAAGGGTAGGTGAGTTCTCCGTAGGTTTTAGCTGACCTGGATCAAAAATTCCCGATTCAGCAGGAAGCGACTTGCTCCAACTTATTGAGAAAGCGCCCACAGTTACCAAAGTGATCAAAAACACCGTGAGAAAAAGACTCTTTGTTCTGATCATGGTCATTAACCTCTAATGTGAACCCAATGTATTTTCTAATTTTCTGATGAACTCGCCCGCATCTTTAATCTCTCCGACCCAAGTAAAAACTATTCCCAACTGGCCTTTCCCCGAAAGTTTGGCGACTATGAACGTCGGCGTGCGAATGTCATTGGACAGAGCTTTCTGAATTACGAAATTGTCATCTGCGATGAGCGGAAAACCCACTTGAAATTTCTTTTTAAAAACACTTACTTCGTAGGGAGTATTGCCCACTCCTATTCCTATAACCTTGAAATTATCCCGGACACCCTGAGTATTATGAATCAAATCGTAAACTTGATTCACTGTTCCAGCGCTACGCTGGCAAACAGGGCAATACATACTAAAAAGTTCGATTATCAGATAGTTAGATCGTACCTGACCTAGATGGAAAGTTTTTCCATCTGGTAATCCAAGATATTTTTTGTCAACCAAATTTTCCGGCGCATCAAATTTGATGTTTTTCAACGTGTCAGCATTGATTGTCAGTTCCTGTGACGATTCAGCAGGAACAGGCGCAAACAACATCAATATGACCGCCAGAGCGAAATAAAGGTTTCTCTTTTGCATGTTCGCCTCGAAACAAGAGTCAAATAACCGACAACGTGAATTATATCCCCATAGGAATAAACATTTTTTTGCCTGCGCCACAGATCGGGCATTTCCAATCATCAGGGAGATCTTCAAAGGAAACTCCTTTAGCGATTTTTCCTTTGCGATCACCTTTTTCGGGGTTGAACATATATCCGCAGTTTGAAGTTTGGCATTGATAGATTTTCATTTTTGATTCCATATTGTCCTCCTCATAATCTGCGCCGGTTTATGGGGTGGTCCCTGAATCCAAAAAGATTCTATACAAACCGGCGCAATACCTTATTATGCAATATTAAACAGGATAAACTAGATGTCTCTATTTTTCAGAGCAATAGAGGAAGCTCGATAGTACCAAATAATCTTAGGCTTTCCAAAGTCCGTGAAGATTGCAGTACTCACGAGCTGTGAAATCACCTGAAACCGGGAAAAACGCCTCTGGAGACTGACCTGGCTTAAGAAACTGCCTGTAAGCTTTGCCATCAGCTATAATTTCTATCCATTCGATAAAGTGTTTTTCTTCCATCGGGTGGGGAACACTTCCTACCTTTACCTTGAAGCCACCATTTACAGATTCCTTGACCGGAACATGTTTTTCCTTCGCAGCGTCTACCGTGTTTGCGACAAACTCTTTCATTGGCTCACCGCAACATACCAGTTCTCCAGCCCCAGTATGAATCATTTCCACAATGTTTCCACAGACTGCGCATTTGTAAATCTGAAGCAATTCCGTCATTTTTCTAAAACCTCCTGATTAGTTTAGCGGCCATAATTGATTGGTTTTTGATTGAAGACCCAGAGCCGGGAAAATCGAATATGAAGTTCGATTTTCTACGGGCAAGATCTACCAATTCTCCGCAAGGAGTTCAAAGTATGCCTTTGGATGCGCACAGGCAGGACAAGCCTCAGGGGCTCCCGTTCCTTCATGTAGATATCCGCAGTTCAGACAACGCCACACAACGGGCTTATCCTTCTTGAAAACCTTGCCTGTTTCAACGTTTCTCAACAGATCCAGGTAACGTTTTTCATGCTGTTTTTCAGCCACTGAAACAGCTTCCCATATACGTGCGGTAGCTTCTAAGCCTTCGGCCCTGGCCACTTTGGCAAAGCCGGGGTACAATTCGCTCCACTCAAAATGCTCGCCTTCTGCGGCGGCTTTCAGGTTTTCAGCCGTTGCGGCCACAACTCCTGACGGAAAAGCCGCATTGACCAGAACTTCACCTCCTTCCAACTGCTTGAAGAAACGTTTCGCGTGTTCCTTTTCCTGATTTGCTGTTTCCTCAAAAATTTGAGCAATTTGAATCAGGCCTTCGTTACGAGCCTTTGACGAGAAATACGTGTACCGGTTTCGAGCCTGAGACTCACCTGCAAATGACGCCAAGAGATTTTTTTCCGTGTCTGATCCCTTCAATGAAACCATCTAACCTCTCCTTTCATGACGATTTGGTTCTATTTTTATTATTCTTGGGACGCTCTTGTCCCCCATTTTCAGGCCACGACATTCAGGGCACAAGCCGGCGAATTCAAGCCGATGCCACATCACTTCGTAATTGCTTACTAAAGTCGCAGACTGGTTGATCGACCTCAGGGCCGGGAGATCCAGATCTTCTAATCGACCACATCTGACACATCTAATGTGATAGTGATTCTTGGCTATCCCATCGAATCGTTTTTGAGTGCCGGCCACTTCAAGTTTCTGGATCAGCCCTGAGTTAGATAAAAGTTCCAGGTTTCTGTATACAGTTCCCAAGCTGATTCTCGGCAAACGTTTCCGTACTATTTCATAAATTTCGTTCGCTGTAGGATGAGTAGTCACCTTCGACAGTTCTTCGAGAATAATTCTTCTTTGCGAAGTTTCGCGTAAATTACCGGCCATCTCGAACCACCGTTGACTCATAATAGTAACTATTACTAGTTAATAATTCGAGCCTTGTGATTGTCAAGAGCAGTCTTTCCAGAAAATTTTATGAATTTTTGTCCGGGCCGCCCTTAAATGTTCAGGCAACAACTACCTTTCGCCTGAAAGTTCGATGTATTCTCTCTAAACAGTGTCAAACAAAGACACGAATTTGAAATTGGATGAGTCAAATAAGCCCTGATCAGTAATTTTCAATTCAGGAATCGGGGTCAACGCCATGAATGATAAGGTTGCAAATGGCGCTTCCAAAGAGCATCCCATTTCTTTAGCGACCTTATGTAGATCACCTAATCTTTCTCTAACTTCTTCAATCGGCAAATCGGTCATCAAACCGGCTATTTCCAAAGGTAGAGACGCTCTAATGACCCCTTCCTCGGCGATAGCAAGCCCACCTCCCATGTCGGCTACTTTTTTCGCAGCTACCAGCATATCTGAGTCGTCTACTCCCACCACAACAATGTTATGAGAGTCATGGGCCACGGAAGAAGCCATCGCGCCACTTTTGAGTCCAAATCCTGATATTATGCCAATCCCATGTGCGCCTGTGCCGTGATGCCGTTCAATAACAGATACCTTCAACAGGTCTTCGGATACGTCCGACTGCACCATTCCATCAACAATTCTGGCTGCTTTAACCGCTCTTTTCGTCACAATTTGTCCTGGGATTACCTGTATGACATTTACGGTTTCCGCTTCCGCTTTCAAATTGAAATTTGGCGTCCTATTCCATGCGACATTAAAACTCGGTGGAAGTTTCAGGGCTTTTGTTTCAGATGGTCGAGGCTCTAATCCCCCTTCTTTGGAAACCTCCTTACCTGAACAGTAAACATTCCTTACCTTAAAATTCTCCAGATCTTCCAAAACAACCATATCAGCCTTGTAACCCGGTAGAATAGCTCCAAGGTCATTCAGGCCGAAATACGTGGCAGGATTTATTGTTACCATCTGAATTGCGGTTATAGGATCAAGCCCTTTACTCGTAGCCCTTTTGAGCAGGTAATTCAGATGGCCTTTGAGCAGAATGTCGTCAGGATGCAAATCGTCCGACACCAGCATGAAGTTTCGTGAATTGTGTCTGTTTACCAATGGGAGTAAACTGTCAAGATTCTTGGCCGCTGAGCCTTCACGAATCATGATCCGCATTCCCAGATCCAATTTCTCGGAAGCCTCTTCAAGACTGGAACACTCGTGATCAGATCCAATACCTGCTATTTTGTAGGCTGTTAGATTTTTCCCTGACAGCCCAGGGGCGTGGCCATCCTTGACTTTGTCTTTGAACACATCAATTTTGCTCAAAACATCCGGGTCCATAGAAACCACTCCCGGGAAATTCATCATTTCAGCAAGTCCAAGGACGCGAGGGGAATCTTTGAAGGGTATCATGTCGCGTGGCCCCAATGTAGCGCCTGAAGTTTCAAAGCAGGTGGCCGGGACACAGGAAGGAAACATTACAAAAACTCTCAGCGCTAAATCAGCGCTCGAATCCAGAATATATTGTATTCCTTTTATTCCGTGCACGTTGGCTATCTCATGGGGATCCGTTATTACCGCTGTCGTTCCCAAAGGAACAATATTACTAGCCAGTTCTGGTATTGCGAGCATACTTGATTCAAGATGAATGTGTCCGTCGATAAAACCTGGGGCGAGATACGCGCCGTTGAGATCAATTTTGATTTTGGCGTCGTATTCACCGAAGCCAATAATTAATCCTTCATGAACCGCGACAGAAGCGGTTTGAATAGCCCCTGAAAAAACATTGACAATCTTCGCGTTTGTGAGCAGTAAATCCAACGGCTCATTTCCGAGCGCCACGCTGATCTTCTCTTTCAAGTTCATTGAGTTACTCCACAGTTTAAAATATGCGCTGTATCATTAAAGAATGCTTAGTTTACTCGGGCTTTAAACAAGGGCTCCAACTAAAGCTTTTCGGCAGGAACAGTCATCAAATTTTATCTCAGGCGCCACCGTCAACAATATTTTTTTGACGTTATCCACGTTATTTTTCATGGTACGGGCAATCATCTCCCATGACACAGGCTCGTCAGAATGTCTCCAGCAGTCGTAATCCGTGCTCATTGCAATGGTTGCGTAACAAATCCCCGCTTCTCTAGCGAGAGTAACTTCAGGAACAGTAGACATGTTGATTATGTCCGCTCCAAGAAGTCGAAACATTTTACTTTCAGCCCTTGTTGAAAACCTGGGACCTTCAATTGTTACAACTACTCCTGAATTGTGCATTTTGATCGTTAATCCGGCAGCGGACTGAATCAAGCTCTGCCTTAAACGGTCGCAGAAGGGGTCCGCCATGGCCAGATGCGCCACTTGGTCCCCCTCATGGAAGGTGGATTTTCTGTTTTTTGTCCAATCAATGAATTGATCAGGGAATACAAGATGACCGGGTTCAATCTCTTCCCTCAAAGAACCGCAAGCGGTGGTGGCTATAATGTGTGTGACGCCCAACTCTTTCATGGCCCAGATGTTGGCTCGATAATTTACTTGAGCCGGGGCAATTCGATGGCCTCTGCCGTGACGATTAAGTAGAGCGACTTCGGTTGAACCCAATTTGCCCAAGACCGGGTCGGAAGAAAGATGGCCAAATGGTGTCCCTATTTTGACCGCTTTTGGAGAAACCAGAAAATCCGGCTCATCAAAGCCTGATCCACCTATAATCCCTATTTTAATCAACTTGTTCTCCTTAACTTTAGTAATATTCAGCCTCTAATTTGAGATGTTGTCCATATTGGCGTCTTTGATTTCGCTTTATAAAAAGATTGCGTGGTTACAGCACTTATAGATTGACATTCCAATATGTTATGCAATAGATTTTGAATTGTAAATGAATTTTAAATCTTTTCATTTATCCGGAGGAACTAGTAAACTGTACCCTTGCAAGTTCACAAAAACATCGTTAGCGCTTGTTTTTCTGTTGTTTTTTTGTGGTTGGTCCGCAATTCTCAATGCCGAAAATGAACCGACCGGCGCATGTTCTTTTCTCGGTGTAAAGAAAACAGACAGAGTCGGAAAAACAAAAGCAGAACCCGACGGCACTCCGGACGCAGTATTTTCATTGTCCTTCTCTACTCCCATTGCTGATAAAAAAATTGAAGAAATAGAACTCACAGCTTCAAATCCCTCGAAAATTTGGACATCTCATGTAGGCGGATCTAATGCTAACTTCCTTGGGGTGGCTCTGGCGAAAAATCCCTCTGATATTTTAAATCGTCAAGAAGGAGAATTGAAAACCAGAGCTTTAACAGATCAAAATTTGCTTCTGTTGGTATCGGACGACGGTCTTTTTTCGAAAGGCGAACGCAAATATCACGTTAGAGTAACATTTACAGATGGCTCCGTATTCACTAAACCAATAACTGAAGAATCCGCTGTAGGCGCTTCCGCTGAAACATCCAAACAGGGGGTTTATCCCGTTAGGATGTCCGCGTATCTCAAGGGAATTTCAAATTATGACGCGGTGGGGACCGACAAAAAGATCGAGGGTGATAACAAACCCGACGCCCTTTTTGTTATTTCTC
Source organism: Desulfomonilaceae bacterium (assembly GCA_041662605.1). Lineage (NCBI taxonomy): Bacteria > Pseudomonadati > Thermodesulfobacteriota > Desulfomonilia > Desulfomonilales > Desulfomonilaceae > Desulfomonilaceae bacterium. The sequence continues at coordinate 166,883 of JBAZSD010000005.1, read as the reverse complement.
TGGAAACAAAGAATCGAGAAATTACGGCCATCGAGATCAGAAACATCGATGGAGAAAAGGCGGTTTGGGATACTGTTCCAAATAGTCAGAACTCTCCAATTGGTGTCGCTTTAAAAACCGATCCCACTCGCTTGATCAACAATACGGATGGATCCGTGAAACTAGCGGTCAAAGATAAAATAGATTTAAACCTTTATGTGGCTGACAATGGCGCCATAGAGAAAGATAAGACAGATTTTCGCATCAATGTCGCGTTTTCTGATGGCCAGATTTACTGGACCAAGGTTGAAAAGACTCCTGAGCCTGTTAAAGAGACTTCGGACACCAAGAGTTCCGACGCCCAAAAAACTCAGGTGAATTTTTTGGGTGAATGGTTAGGTTTTTTTCCTACCGACGCTGTGGGTCCTTATCCCGAAATGAAACCCGACGGCAAGCCTGACGCTGTTTTTGGTTTGGATATAGACGTAAATCCCAAGAACACCATTACTGGCATTGAGATTAATAGTACATCAGGAGTAATCAGAAAATGGGGAACCTACGGCACTACCCCCGGAGCATGGGGAATCGGCGTTGCGTATCAGAGGGCTCCCACTGCTCTGCTTAACAAGCCTGACGGTTCTATATCGATCCCCATTGAAGGTAGAACCCAATTTTATTTGTATGCAAGCGATCCCGGAGATCTTGCTGAAACGAATCAGCAGCTAAGGATCATTATTCGCCTGGCCGATGGTTCTTATTATCAACAAATGGTGAAAAAGGCCCTGGCTACGACATCCACCGTAGCTCCCGAGGCTGAGCCCGGTCCTAAAGCCAAAGGGATTATTAGCTGCGAGTTCAGAGGGTTCATAGCCGATCTCGTTAATACCTCAACACGGCCCGGAAAAGATGGTTACCTGGATGGCGCATTTATCATGAAGCTTCAGGTTGAAAACAAAAAACTTCTCCGAATAGACATGTTGGGCCCGGATGGTTCAGTAAGGTGGTCGAGTGATCCCAAGGCTCCGGGAATGTTTTTGGGGGTGGCGCTTTATCCAAAGATATATCAGTTAATTAACGTCAAAGGCGGCCCTATGAATACGCCTGTCTCGGGTCGTAGGACTATTTACTTGTATGCGGCTGATAATGGACTTCTTTCCGATCCCCATTCCCGACTAACCGTTTCAGTTGTTTTCAGTGACAAGACATCTTTATCCACTGAAGTTATAAAATGATGTTGTTTAATCTCTCAAGAGCCGTTCGCTCGCATCTAATACGAACTTGACATGCAATGGCGCGTTCGTTATTTTCAATGGCGTGCTTTCTTAAATCTCAGCCTTCACAAATTGATCATAAATGAGGCATAGACCACTGGGAAGCAGCTCATAGCTATGTGTTTCTGGGAGGTCGTAGTGATTGTAGCCAAACCAAAGCCTTTTGAGGAAGTAGTCGATATGTTGGGTGATTTTTCCCGGGTTTTGGTCGCGGGCTGTGGAACCTGTGTAGCCGTGTGTCTTGCCGGAGGAGAGAAAGAAGCGGGAATTCTGGCTAGTCAACTTCAACTGGTTTTTCGTGATAGAGACTTCAAGTCTTTTGCAGCCACCGTTGAACGTCAATGTGACAGAGAATTCCTCACTTTGTTAAGGGATCAGGTCGCTCAAGCCGACGCGGTGGTGTCGCTTGCGTGCGGGGCCGGGATCCAGTTCATAGCGGAAATGTATCCTGATAAACCCGTTTTCCCCGGAGTCGACACCAGCTTCATAGGCGTTAATGAAGGGGCCGGTATATGGGGCGAGCGATGCAAGGCTTGCAACCAATGCTATCTGGGCTTGACCGGTGGAATTTGTCCCGTCACGATGTGCGCCAAAAGCCTACTGAACGGGCCTTGTGGTGGTCCTTCGAATGGAAAATGTGAAACGAGCCCTGACCGTGATTGTGCGTGGGTGAAAATTGTTGAACGCCTAAAAAGCCAGTCCCGTCTCGATATCCTTGCAAAGATTACCCCACCCAGGGATTTCAGACTGAGCGAACATCCCGCAAAGCTGGTTAGAGAAGATTATCAAAGAAGATTTTGAGTTCCAGATGCTGGAAACGCGAAAGGAAACCCATGAAGTTTGAAGAAGTGGTTCGCAATCGTAAGAGTGTGAGGGCTTTTCGCCCGGCTCCTGTGCCACGAGAAATAATACTAACAATAGCTGATTTAGCACGTTGGGCCCCATCGTGGGGAAACACCCAGCCATGGGAAATCGTCGTTGCAGACGGAGCAAAAACCAAGCAACTCTCTGACGAATTCGAAGAATTAGGTAAGAAGGGAACTCCTCCGAGGCCCGATATTACGATGCCTATCAACTTCTCCGGGATATACAAGGACCGCTACATGAATTTGGGTAGGGATCTTTTAACCTTTATGGGAATAGAACGCGACGACAAAGCAGGCAGATTAAACCATTACCTTAACATGTACAAGTTTTTCGGAGCCCCTTCAGTCATATATTTGGTCATAGACCAGAATCTTAATGAGCAGTATTCTTGTCTTGACATCGGATCAATCGGAACCACCATATGTTACGTGGCGATGGAGCATGGCTTGGGGTCCATATATCTGGCAGCTTCAATGCACTTCCCTGATGTTGTTAGACGGGTTCTGGACATTCCAGAAAGTAAGAAAATCGTCATTGGTATCGCCATGGGATATCCGATCCAGGATGCGCCGGCGGCGATATTCAGAAGTGATCGAGCGCCATTGGAGGAAGTTATACGTTTCGCTTGATAATTAATTGACTAGTCTGGTCTATAAGAATTAGAAGTGTTTCTTGACTGACTTGTCTTGGGGTATTAGTATTGGCTGAAATCAATTCGGACGAGAAGAAGACCATGGGGGGATAAACGGTCGCCAACCTGAAGCGCGATCGGGAAATCCAGGAGTTCACAAAACGCCATGAAACGGCGTGATTTTATAAAATCAATAGGGGCTGCAGCCGCGATTTCGGTTCTTTCTCACGGGACCTCTAACGCGTTTTCTCACAAGAACGGAACAAATTCCCCACCTTATTACGAAATTCAGGATAGTGTTCCGCATACTCCATTCTGCATAATTTTCAATTCGACCGGTAACCTGGTCGTTACAGATCCTTCCCTTTACAGAATTTTTCTCCTTGATTACGATTTAAAGGTCATCAACTCATTCGGGAAACCGGGATCAGCGCCCGGCGCTTTTAATTTCCCCAAGGGTGTCGCCGTTGACTCCAAAAACTTCGTTTATGTTGTTGATTCAAATAATTGCAGAATACAGATTTTTGATCCGGAGGGTAAATTATACAAAGTGGTAGGCTCCATTGGATCAATAGCTGGAATGTTCGCCACTCCACAGGGAATATGTCTGGATTCCAAAGACAGAATGTTTGTCGCAGATACAAGGAATCACAGAATTCAGGTGTTCGAGTCCTTTGAACTAGTTTCCGTAATAGGAGATTTGGGGGATGGAGACTCCCAGTTCCGTCTTCCCACAGCCTCTCAAGTCACCCCTAGTGGCGAAATTATGGTTCTCGACAGTAAACATGGACTCGTGAAAGTTTTTGACAAGGACGGAAACTTCGAGAGAAGTTTTGCCGGAGAAGGAAATGAGACAGGGCGTCTCAACTCTCCTCAGGGTATGATTCTAGATCATGACGGCTCGCTTTTGGTAGCTGACACAGGTAACCATAGACTTCAGAAATTTGATTCCATTGGTAAGCCGATGGATTTCCCGACTGTGGACTCCAATGGCGATCTTCTCTTTAAGACGCCTACTTCTTTAGCCGTTAGAAATGAAAACCTTTATGTAGCGGATTCAGGCAAAGGAGCCGTGATCAAACTTGGCCTCAAGAATCTTTAAAGCAGTGTTTTCTGAACTCTGTGGCGCAGCGTAAATGGATTGGGAAAGCGTAACATTAATTTTTTTAGTCGCTGTTTTTCTTATGGCGGAAATCTACAGGACCAGGAGGTCCGTCAGGGGCATGGTCATTTCTATTGACGATTGCGGGCCTCAGAATTTCCTGGGAGAAATAAGGACAGCCATAGTCAGGTTGAGTTCGGGCAGGGAAATTGAGGCTAAGCTTACATCCTGTTCCGCATGTATCGGTAAGATTGGAATTGGTTCCGAAGTGAAGGTTTTCAAAGCATCAGATGGGTATATGATTGACCCGATTTGGTTTAGATCCAAAGGCAAATGCGCATTTCAAAAATAGATCTTATGAACCTCGACAAATGATTGTTGCGACGGAGATTTTTTGGAGTTTTTAGGATACATAACTCTCGGTATTTTTCTTAGTCTAATGTTGCTGACGCTTTTTGGCTACATCAGAACTCCCGTCCAAACAGTGCTGGTTATGTCGACGGTTCTGTGTTTGATCATAGGTGGTATTTTTCGCTTTTACAGCTACGGTTGGGACTCTGTTGTCCTACTTCCAAATGAGTTTTTGGGAGGGATTATCCTTCATCCTATAACTGCCCTGTTGACAGGGTTGTTCCTGGCCGGCGGACTCAAGGCCTCTGGTGGCTTTGAAGCGTTAAAAGCGATTTTAGGATACCTCAGACGAAGTCCAATAGGTCTGGTAGGTACTCTCGTCATTTTGATAAACCTACCGGTAATATCATCTTTACCGTGCGGCAGGATTCTTGCCGCAGCTCTGTTGCCTCTACTTTTCACTTTTGGATTTGAGGGCGGTCTGGGGATTTTGACCAAATCCCAACTTATCGTTCTGATAGGGGCGTTTACGAGAAACGCCATGGGTTCATGCGGACCATCCCCTATTGGGGGCGTAGGTCAAATAGCTGAAGGATTTCTAGGCAGTTTTTTTCCCACTGCCTCAGATGGAATACTTAGGGCTCCTCAGGCTTTCGCCTTGATGCTCGGTACCGCTGTTGTGGCTCTATTTCTAAAACTTGTCAGTCAGAAAATGTTTCCTAATGACGTGGCTTTGAGAGAAGCTCCTCCTGGTCTGGTCGCTCAAGGCGGCGCATTGGGCTCACAGGTCAAAGCCCCTGTCAAAGGTTTTATAGCCTTGGGGATATTCGTGATCTCACTGCTAATCGCTATTTTTCAGCCTTTGGGAAAAATGCCCGTTCAATCTGTCTTGGTATCCGGCGCACTTCTCATGATTCTGATTTGTCGGATTCATCTCAATGATTTGCTCGAAGGTATAATTCTTTTGCCGGTAACCGCCATGGCCGCCGGTTTTCTAGCAGCAGGAGCGCTAGCCGCAACGGGTGGATTCAAAGCGTTGGCCACGATTTTGAACGCTCTGGTGGGAATAAAGATTCTTGGTGTAGCCGGTATGCTGGCTATCTTTGTTCAGTTCCAAACCATACTTCCCCTTTCTTGCGCGCGCATCCTCACCGCTGCCCTTGCTCCAACGCTGTACTTGTTCGGACCTGCTCAGTTCAATTTTCTCACCTGGTCTCAACTCGCCATAGTGATGGCCGCCTATATAATCAACGCTACGACTTCCTGCGGCCCATCTCCCCTCGGAGGCGGAGGAATGATGGGAGAAGGAACAATGAGGGCTGAGACGGGTTTTATCAAAGGCGCTTATACCTTTGCTTCAATGGGCGTGATGGCTCCTATGGCCGCAATTTTTATGAAGTTCCTCAACTTGTCCCTGTTTCAACCTTCAGATCCTGGGTTTGCCAGAAATATCATTATGATAGGGGCATTTGCGATAGTTATAGCTGGAGTCAATGTGGTCTTTATATTCCTGGGATCCAGAATATTCAGTCTAAACGCGTCAAGAAATTTTTTCTTACAACTGATCGGTTTTTTGGTGAGCGGCGCGCTGGGAGGTGGAATTCTGGCTTTCGCCTTGTTCGAAACGGACGTTCCGAAGATTTTACAAGGAGCATTGGGTGGTGTAATCGCCGCAGCCCTTATTGGGCTGATGGCGCCTAAAACATTGTCTAAGAGACTTACCGCCACACTTACTGGATCAACGACGTGACGGAAAGCGGATTTGGACAAGCAATCCTGTTGGCTAAGGGATTCTCTGATTCGGTTCTATCAGGAAGTAGGTAAATTTAAGTGCTGATGTGGATCATATTTGCGTTTGTAGGGGTGGTGTCGGGACTAATTATAGCCTGGTCTCTCGACATGACATCACCCAAGGAACTCTTCCAGGGATCATTGGGAGGGCTCATTGCGGGTTTGCTAATGTCGGCCATGTTGCCGCATTAATAAGAAGCGATTTAAGAACAGGATTTCTCGATGTCGGATGACGATAAATCCCCTAAAATAGGCGAGACAAGGTCTGATACCAATCAACCTGTGATATTGCCGGGTATCCATAGGTACCAATTTTTCAGTAACCTAAAAGATAGGGGTTGGACTCTTAATCTTGATAGAGTGGCTCTATTCGGGGTCGTTTCCGCATTGTTAGCTACCACGATTAAACCGATAATTCGAAAAAATCCTGCCACGATTTACTGTTATGAATGTCGGGCGTGCTACGCCACCCAGGACAGATGCCCGGTAGGCATATTTTTTCAGGCCGAGTTGGTTGTGGCCGGACGAGTCGCCGACTATGATCGTTTTATACGTAACGGAGGCCTGAAATGTATAAGGTGCGGTAATTGTCAAAGTTACTGTGTTCAATATTTGCCGCTTCCAAAAATGTTCGAAATCATGCAGCAGCAAACCAGGCAGGCCATTGTGTCTGGGATCGTTCCAAAAGAGTCTTTGACGCATGGCCTTCAGCAGGGTCTAATCGGGAAAGAATTTGTTGATGACGTTGTCAGAGCTATTTCATGACCCGTTAAATTTCTTGCGGACAGCGCTAAACACCAGAGGTTTACGCCTGGTTGTGTATGCGTTCATCGTTGCATGGCTGTTTCCGTCCAGTCGTTTCATTCTAGTGGTTTCTGTAATCGCAGCTTTAGGCTTCCTTTGGCGCAGGGATTACCAATTCAATCGCAGCCCTAAATTTTTGTATCTTCTCGGTGTGGTTGCTTTCCTGTTGATCGGTTATCTTGTCACGTATGTCAACGTGAAACATGTGGATAAGCTTCGCTTCTCGGCTAGTCCATGGGGCGACGGGATTTACAAGGTCAAGAATGGCTCTTACGTTGGAGAAGGACAAGGCTATCGAGGACCGATCAAGGTTGAGATTCAAGTTAAGGATCATCGAATCGACGGAGTAAAAACCCTTGATTATCCGGATCTGTTTTCTGTGCTGGAAAATCAGGTCGGCCCCTTCCAAAAAGAATTACTGGATCGAGGGCGTCTGTTTATCCCTTCCCAACCACAAATGCTCAGGGGAGCGACTGAAACGCTTACAGGTTATGTGAACGCTGTGCAGAACGCCCTTTCTAAAGGAATACCGGATTTCCCCGAATACAATTGGTTTTCAAGAATTTTTTTGGATTGTTTTATCAGTCAGGCTCCAAATCGAGTCACACTGAACGCGCTTGCCATTTTGTTCGCTGTTTTCATGGTCTTCGAATACGCCTTTCAGTCGATGCTGACTCCAGGAACAGGGAGGTCAATCAATTGTTACAATTGCGCATCCTGTGTAGGTGTATGTCCTGTAAAAGAAGTGGAAGGCGTTCAAATACCCATGGGATTGGTTCTATTGACTCGATTGGGAGACTACGAAAGAGTTTTGGAGTTGTCGAAGTATTGTGTGGGCTGCGGCCGATGCGCAGCTAAATGCCCCATTGGAAACTCAGGTCCATTGGTTATTTCTGCGGCGTATCAAGCGGCACGACAAAAGAGACGCGGCAAATCAACTGATAGTAAGAGAGAAACCGAGTGAGTCGTGGCGGCTACGGATATTTGCTGTTTGGTTTGTTGACTGTGGCGGTTGTTCTAGCTTCCGGAGAAGCTTCTATCAGAAGTTTTTCGTGCAAAGCCTGCCACCAACCGCAGGCCGAGTACGCTCATTGGATGACCGTGCAACTAGGAGAAAAGAACAAGGGCTTTTCCCATGAATTGATCGCCTGCGCAGACTGCCATATAGAAGGAAGCCCTCAGAATACCTTTTTATCGAGAGCGCGGTCTCTGCTTCATGTGATAACATATTTTGTTCCACAGATTGATCCAAGGTCGGATCAAACGAGTGGGATCTTTTTCCGTACTAGAGCCCCGAGTTCAAATTGCCAATATTGCCACTATGCGGCCATATACAGAAAAGCTGTTTACCTGAAGGATCTTCCGAAAGGACTGAAGGAAATTGGTCTTGTTATGGATCACAGGAAACACATTGTAGCCCGTGACGACACCTGCGCCAAGTGTCATGAACGTTACAACGGAAAAGACAAAAATAGGGCGGAAAAAGAAGTGAATTACGCCGAGGTGAATCATCTTGCATGTGATTCTTGTCACGCGTACGCTTCGCATGATTATCAGAGCGGACGCCTTCTTCCTATGAGTGATACCCAGTTTGTCGATGCCAGAGGGGAGGCATGGAATTCCCTATCCAAGAACCCGAGATGGATGGTGGCTTTCCCTTCGGAGAAGAGTTGCAGACGCTGCCACAACGGAGAAATTCACTACAAGACCAAGATATTCCGTGCTGATTGTCGCGAAGGAAACAACTACGACAATTGTCTTAAATGCCACCCAATCATGACAAAGGAATATTTCGATCACTATTTGAAAGAGCGTGATTCCGACAAAACTTCACCGAGAGTCTTGAAGGAACCACCTTCCTCCTTATCCGTGTCGACAAATATCATGGGTTCGCCTCAGAACTCAGGAAGCGTGGGCCAAAAGTACGGCCTACCTACTAATAAACCTGAATTAAACTTTCCCAATTCCACAATGAATTGGAGCGGCGGAAATGCCAACAGTAAGAGATAACTCCAAAGACAACATAAATCGTGACGTCGCTAACACCATCCTTAATACAAAGGAACCCCCTGTAGCGCGTTTCAGGTTGCTTTCCCAAGGAATGGAGCCGTATCACAGGCTTTTCATTCCCGATCCAGACTCCGATGTGACAGGAGACAAAGCATGCTTGGCATGCGGTAATTGCATTGATTCCTGCCCTGTGTTACGGAAGGATCCCAAGCGTTTTGATAAAACTGCCCAGAGGACTTCATTCGCGCTGGAATCATGTGTGGGAGAAGATTGTGAGCAATGCTACTCATGCGTTCTTGCGTGCCCTCAAGTCGACACCGCATACAAAGATTACATTGTGGATGAGGTAGTTCCCGAAACAATACAGCCTGCGCCGAAAATCACGGCGCTGGATAATTATTTCATGGGTTTAATCGCCCTTATAATAGGAATTGTTATCGGGGTTTTCTTGGCGAGATGATGTTTTTTTAGATTAGCCCAGTTATTGAGAAAGGATTTGCAAGATGTCTGCGGTCGCCCAAAAGTCGACGGAACAGATTGAGGCTTCAATTGATGTTTCTGTTCGTGAAGATTTGATCCCCATTTTCATCATGGGGAAAAAATATGATGTGCCCAGCACCTTGACCATTCAAAAGGCTTTTGAATATGCCGGATATCAATTAATCAGGGGTTGCGGTTGTCGGGGTGGCATCTGCGGGGCATGCGCCACGGTTTACCGATTGCCTGGGACAGCCAAAATTAGCGTTGGTCTGGCATGTCAAACAGTCGTCCAGCCAAGCATGTATTTGACTATGATTCCATTTTTCCCGGCCAACCGTGCCGTTTACAATCTGGATGACCTCAAACCTGACGCCCAAACCATTCTCAAATATTATCCGGAGCTGGCAAAGTGCATGGGGTGTAATACCTGCACCAAATCCTGTCCAATGGAAATTCCAGTGATGGAATATATCTCGGCCGCATTGAGAGGAGATATTGAAAAAGCTGCTGACATATCAATGTCTTGTGTTATGTGTGGGATTTGCGCAGCCCGCTGTCCAGCCGAGCTGGGACAGTATAACATAGGCATCATGTGTAGACGAATTGCGGGCAAACATATCAAACCACGGGCGGAGCACGTACGAGAAATGATAGACCGGATCAACTCGGGACGCTATGCAGAGCCATTGAACAAATTGATAAATTTCGATCTCGAAACGCTGAGAAAATTATATGTTGACCGGCAAATGGAGCCGCATAACGCTCCGGAAGAATGGACTCCTGACGACAAGAGCTTTTTATGAGGATTTTTGGACTAACTGATAACTCTGAATAGGAATATTTTAGACATTCTCAGCCCTTTCTGGGTGGAGGCGACAATGGGATATACAAACGACTTGCTGGATTTGATCAAGAGAGTTGAAAAAACAAGACCGGAACGGGTAGCGCGAAAAAAGGCCGGTGAGGAGTTCCCTGCCCTGACACTGGAACAGAGAAAAATCAGACTTGAGAAATATCATCCCGACTATAGATATGGAGCGCTACGAGAACTGAAAATCGGACCGAGTAAAGGCTACTCAGTCGCTCAGGAAATAGCTGATCAGTTTGAAGCAAAGAGTCGGATTGATCCTGACAAGATTGATTTGAATGAGGTCCATTACGAAACTGATGTCCTAATAATTGGTGGAGGGGGCGCCGGCACAGCCGCGGCGTTGTTAGCTGAAGAAGCTGGAGCCCGGGTTATCATCGCAACCAAACTGCGACATGGTGACGCAAACACCATGATGGCGGAAGGGGGCATTCAGGCGGCCACAAAGAGTTGGAAGGACTCTCCGTACTATCACTACCTTGACGTTATGGGTGGTGGACATTTTGAGAATGATCCGTTGCTTGTCAGAACAATGGTGAGTGAGGCTCCCAAAGCGATAGGGTGGCTCGAAGGATTGGGCTGCATGTTTAACAAGTGGCCTGATGGGAGAATGTTCACGCTTCATGGCGCCGGAACATGTAGAAAGCGGATGCACTACGCAGGCGACATGACCGGAGCGGAAATCATGAGAACCCTGAGGGATGAAGCGCGAAACAGGGCCAAATCAATTGGGGTTATAGAGTTCTCTCCGGCGATCGAGCTGTTGATGGATGACAAAGGTTTTTGCGCAGGGGCTGTTCTGTACAATCTTGAAACAGAGGAGTATTTTCTAGTCAAAGCCAAAGCTGTCGTCATGGCCACTGGTGGTTCAGGGCGCCTTCATATGCAAAAATTCATGACCACGAATCATTATGGAGCCACAGGGGATGGGCTTACCATCGGCTATAGAATGGGAGTACGAGTCAGATTCCTCCATGCGACACAATACCACCCCACCGGAGCCGTATTCCCTGAACAGGCTGAAGGTTTGTTGATCACGGAGAAAGTGCGAGGCGCAGGCGCAAACCTTGTTAATGTTGATGGCGCCCAGTTTGTATTCGAACGTGAACCCCGGGATATTGAATCTTCAAGTATCATTCGTGAATGCGAGAAGGTCGGGAAAGGGGTTCCTGTTCCGGGACAAAAGGACAAATTTGGGGTTTGGCTTGATTCTCCCATGATTGAGCTGCTTGAAGGCGCAGGAACCGTGGAGAGAGAATTCCCAGCCAAGTTTATACTGTTCAAACGCTACGGAATCGATATCTCCAAATTGCCGATGCTGATCTACCCCACCCTGCATTACCAGAATGGCGGACTCGAATACAACTCGGATGGTTCTACTTCAGTGCCTGGATTTTTTGTAGCGGGGGAAGTTGGTGGTGGAGTTCATGGGGCTAACCGTCTGATGGGAAATTCACTTCTGGACATAACTGTATTCGGAAGGTTGGCTGGTGAATCCGCCGGGAAGTTCGCTCTCGAAAGAAAAGACATCGGGGCTCTCAGTGTGGAACACGTTCGTAAGTATCACAAGGAGCTAGAAGCCTCCGGAATAATCACAGACCGAGTTTCGCCTATGGTTTTGCCTGACTACACCACTCCGGAAGTGAAAAAACGTCAGTGGACAACAACGTACGTAGGTTCTCTGAGATAAAATTTTCATGCCGATTGATTCACCAAAAACATCGGGTCATCTTAACGCCTTTTTGGGCTATCTGACCAAATTAAGGGATCCAGCCCCGTATTGGAGACGACAAGCGGTGTTTTGCGGGATTGTTTTGGTTTTGTTGATAGCATCGGGAGTAATGTTCGGCATACTTACCTTGTCGAGTGTTTTCGGCGGAGGGAATATTTCATACCCTGCGTATGGAGCGCCGGGTCCGGTAGTTTTCAGGCACTATTCACATATGTGGTTCAAAAACGGCAAGTACAAAGACTGCAAGACGTGTCATGAAGGTCTGTTCGCAGCTCAACAATACGGAACTTTTGTTTTGAGGGCCCTGAAAGACTCTCCTCCCCTGAAGACGCATATAGGGAAAAACGCCTCAACTCTCTTTGTGCCGGGGACGATTCAGGAAGATGAAAAGGCAAGAGTGGATTATGAAGTCCCTCGCGCGTGCGCAACATGCGCAACTGGTTTGTGTCACGACGGCAAAGAATCTTTCAGCAGATTTGAATGCCTCGGTTGTCACAAACCGAAATAACTAATTGAGACCATTTAGTGATTGGTCAAATAAACATATGAGAGAAACTGAACAAAAAAATTCCACTCTGGTCCCCGATACTTCTTTAAATATTCAAAAGGTTGATTTGAAACCCAAACGTTGGGGCATGATAGTTGATCAAAGACGTTGTATCGGATGCCATAGTTGTACAGTGGCGTGTAAGAGTGAAAATAACGTTCCTCTTGGTTATTGGCGATCCTGGGTCAAAGGACTTCAAAAAGGAGACTTTCCTAAAGTTGGAAACATGTTTCTACGCCGACTTTGCAATCAATGCGACTCTCCGCCTTGTGTACAGGTCTGTCCTGTCCAGGCTACAGTGAGGAGACCGGAAGACGGCGTTGTTGTAATGTATTACGGTAAGTGTATCGGCTGTGGCATGTGTATAGCAGCGTGCCCTTATGACGCAAGATTCTTTAACCCTATAAGAAAGACTGCTGACAAATGCGATTTTTGCGCCTCTCGCATAGAAAACGGTCTTGAACCAGCCTGTGTGGAAGCTTGTGTGTCAAAGGCCCTGATTTTCGGGGACGTAGATGATCCAAAGTCCGAGATTTTTAATATCCTCGCTGCTGTCCCAACTTCGGTCATAAAACCCGAGTTAGGCACAAAGCCCAAGGTTTTCTACATACAGGCCGACCACTCCTTAAAGGGCAGGATTCAATTCTCTGAAGACTTTAAAGAAGCCATAATCGATTATCGCAAGAGTATACCAAGTCCGGACGCCACCTACTGGGAAACGCGGGATCAAAAATAAACCAATGGAAGCCTCTGTTCTTTACAACGTGCCTCACGACATACCCTGGAAGGTATTTATTCCGTTATATTTCTATTTTACCGGATTGAGCGCCGGTTCATTCATACTATCGACATTGTCGACAGTATTTGGGATAAAGCGTTTCAAACCAATGGCGCTGCCTGCCGCCATTATTTCTTTTCTTTTGCTCCTGCTTGCTCCGGCCTGTCTAATCGTGGATTTGCAACAGCCCACACGATTTTGGCACACATTAGTCCCGGAATATTTCAATCCTACATCAGCGCTATCTTATGGTTCCTGGTTGTTGACCCTTTATCCAATTGCAAACCTCGTTTACATATATTTCATTTACGTCAAGAATGATCGAGTAACGAAAATTATTGGGACTATAACAGTTCCTCTCGCGATTTTCGTTCATGCTTACACCGGATTCGCTTTCGCTCTGGTCAGGGCTAGAGCTTGGTGGCATTCTGCGTTGATGCCTGGATTCTTCCTTACCTCCGCTCTCTTATCGGGTATCGCTCTTTTGGTCATTGTAGCGATGATTATGGATCGACTGAGATCTGAAAAGCTTGAGCTTGATTTGTACAAGAGCTTGCGGATCATGATGATAGGCATTCTACTGACCGATCTTTTCTGGACAGGCAGTTTTTGGCTAACGCTTCTCGTCTCGAATTCAGATGGACATGCGTCAATATTGTTAGCGCTCCATGAAAATTTTTATCTTTGGGGAGAAATTTTTGCCGGTATGCTTGTTCCGCTGGCAATACTCGTTTACCCTGGAACCGGCAACAATAAAATCTGGTTGTCATTCGCTTCAGTATTAATAATTTGTGGCGTTTTTCTGATGAGATACTCGGTAGTTTTCATTGGCTTTGACATTCCCTTGAGTTAGAGGCTGTTCTTAAAAAGCGATTATGTCCAAAATAACACGTAGAGATTTTATACGAATTGCGTCCCTCATGGGGGGAGCGTCATTGTTCGTCGGATGTTCTCTCCTGGATGACCACACTCAGGTTCCGGAGTACATTAAAGGGGCTCCAGCGGTTGATCCTGTGGAGACTTTGTTGGGGGTGGAGACAAAATACTCCGTATGCGATCTCTGTTCCGGCTCGTGCGGGATCAGCCTCCGAATAGCGCAAGGCTCTTTAGTCAAGATAGGAGGAAACCCTTACCACCCAGTGTCAACAGCCATGCCGGCGACATTCGCGACGCCTCTGAATGAGGCGTTGAAATTGGGCGGCTCTGTTTGCGCTGTTGGTTCCAGTGGGGTTCAGACGTTGTATGATCCTTTCAGGATCCAAAAACCTCTCAAACGCGTGGGAGCAAGAGGATCCGGCAAATGGACGGCGATTAACTGGGATCAAGCGATCAGTGAAATCGCTGAAGGTGGAAACATTTTTGGAGAAGGATCTGTTGATGGACTCAAAAGGATCAAGGACTCCGGAGATGGGCCTACATTGCTGACTGGTAGAGTGGACTGGGGTTCGTTAGTTTTTCTCGAGAATTTCCTTTCTCAGTTCCCTAGAGCAACGATGGCTCGCACAAAAGATGTAATAGTTCAGGACGAAGCCCGTCGAGTCGTGCAGTCGGTGTTTGCAAGCAAATCCGGCTCACTGGACGCTGACTACACAAATGCTGGTTTCTTGCTTTCCTTTGGCCTGGCGCCATTGGATTCCGGACGACCAATAGTTTCCATGGCACGCCAAATAGCTAATTCCCGGCTGGAGTCCCCGTGCATGGCATGGGTGGTTGTCGATCCGAGGCTTTCAACTTCCGCGTCCAAAGCTGATCATTGGGTCCCAATATTCCCGGGAACTGATGACAAATTGGCTATAGCTGTGGCCAAAGCGTTATTTGAAAAACATTCGGAATCTTTGAAACAGCCAGATGAGGAACTCCATTCATTAACCGGCAAGTATTCGTTTGAGGAACTGGCTGCTGGTTGCGGAGTCAAGCAGAGCGATATTTTCATCATTGCAGACCTGATGTCCAAGGCTGGTCCAAAATCGGCAGCTCTTTGTGGAGAAAGCATTCTACAACAGCCAAACGGCGCTCAGACCTGCAGATTGATACTTGCGCTTAATTCTCTGGTCGGTTCGACACCTGGATCAGGAGGTTTACTAAGTCCTGATAATGATCTACTAGATGACCTGAGATTATCCCTGTTGGGGTCAGAAACGCCAAAGTTTGAAATATCGCAACTACCTGCTGAAAATCGTAGCCTTATCATGTGGCAGGCTGATCCTGTTTATTTCGAGCAGGATAAAACCGCAAAGCTTCTGTCGGACAGAAAAGTTAATCCTCTATTCGTTTCTATTGACAAGACAATTACCCAAACCTCAGCCTATGCGGATTATATTCTTCCAGATACAACTTATCTTGAACGATGGGACATTTGCTCGCTACCTCCATCAATTAACAGACCTGGATTCGGCGCGCGTTCGCCGGTTGTAGGAGGTTTAGAGCCTGAATCCGGTCGTTATTTTCCTATTTTCAGCGATAACCTGATAATGGAAGATATCTTGATAAGGCTAGGATCCTCATTGAATTTGCCCTATTCCGCGCGGGACAAAGATGGCAGGCTGCCAAATTCCTGGCAATTTTATCAAAAGGCCTTTTTAGCCGCAGCGAATCATATTGGCCGCAAATACGAGATTTCCGGCCAAACAACGTCAGGCGCTGTCAATGACATAATCGACCGTGGGGGTATTTTCCCGAGCGCCAAGACTAAAATTCCCTTCAGTCCATCCTCCACTCCGGGGCAACCTACAGTGAAAAAGTCCTGGACGGCAAACCCCGAGATTAATCAGGCTTCTTCGGGAGAGGATTTGATTCTGGTTGAGTATACTTTACCTTTTCACAGATCTCCCAGATCGGGTATCAACTCCTGGCTTCTTGAAATCCTTCCCGAGAACAGGCTCGTCATAAATCCGCAAGACGCCGCCAAACTCAAAATAAAACAAGGCGCTGAACTGATCGTACAAACATCGGTTTCAAAGGCTTCCGCTAGAGTAAGGGCTTTTGTGGCGCCGGGCATACGCCCGGGTGTCGTCGCTCTTGCAAATGGCTTTGGTTACAAGGGATCAGGGTCTGTTCAGAATTCGATAGACGCTTTGCAAACTCCTGTCGACAAGACTAGAGGAATCGGAGCCAATCCCGCTGTTTTTACCGGCCCATATCCTATTAGAGTCAAAGTAAACAAAGCATAGAGGCTCTGGCTTCAATTTCAAACTCTCAGTTGGAAAATCCTGTTTATGGTATAAAAACTGCTTTCTTTGATAATTTTCTATCCTTAGATAATCTCGCCAACACAGTTAACCAAAACATATAATCCTATACATTATATTTTATACATATCATTTTCATTTGACATGATATATTATCTTTGTTACTAGATTTTCTCAGATTTTACGATGGGGTAATCTATGTTCTCGTTAAAACTGAGAAGGGCCGGTATTTCCGTCAAGATTCCGAATCATACTCTTCTTTATGGTATCGTGGTGGCGGTTTTGGGTTCATTCATTACTTTAGGCGCAGCAACACGCCTGTACGAGTTGAAGGAATTTTTCCCGCTAAGGCTACCCGATCAAATCAACGAATTTCTCCTGAATTACGTTCCTTTCATGTTCGGAGTCTTTGTCACGACAGTGGCCGCATGCGCGGGTGTAATCGTAGGGTTGAACTGGTTCTTTGGGGGGCTCAAGAGGATTTTCAGGCTAAAACTGAATTTTCAAAATCCGAGAGATTTTTATAGACTCAATGAGGTGACTGAGGGTCTCAGGGAAGGTAAGATCAGTACATACGATTCCGCTCCTTCCATAATTTTTTATTTTTTGGGTAAAGTCTGGTCAAACGCCAGATATATATCCCAAATACCGGGCCACATAATCAAATGGAACATGAAATTTATTTGGAAAGCGGTCGCTGTCGGAATAGTAATTCATTTTTTCTTCAAAATACTTCAATCAGCCCCTGAATACCTGTCTTCACTTGGACTTGGAACGGATTATTTGCTTCCTTCGCCGTATCCTTTCTACAAGCTCCTTGTTGTTGTTTGCGCTTTGAAGCTGTTGATATCGCTCTTGCTAATACCGTTGAAAAAGCCCGAAGCAGTGAGAGAAATGGATTCAATGATTGTGGAAGGTAAGGGGCATCCTTCTTTGTTTTTCTCGGTTATTGAGGAAGGTTCCAGGATTTTTTCTCACAAAGGGCTACCCAACAGGGTGATGAGATCAAAATCTTTTAAGGCCGCAGACGGGGAAACCACAATTGGAAGCCTTATAGAAAGTTTCCCTGAATATGTCAAAACATCCAATAGAGTTGCAGCCTTGTTGAGTCTAATGCTGGGCTCGGTAATGTGCCTGGTGGGCTTTCTTCAACTGATATTAATGCAATATCCAAGTTTTTCAGTCGCGTATAATGATTTTTTCCGGATCTACATGTTCACGGCCTTGGTAGACATATTGCTGAATACTTTGATCATAATGTTTGGAAAGAGCTTCCTGGACCAGGCTCAAGCGCTCATGGCGGTTTATCGTTTCAAGTCAAACTTGGTTTATGTGGAGGCCAAGGGAGATTTTGACATTGAGGGCCAAAGCAAGGCCAAGAATAAAAAAGCCAATGGGTTGGAATTTGATCCTCTTAGGGAAGGCGCATTTAATGTGCGTTATTTTTCCGCAGAAGCGACATCCGAATCCGTTACTCCAGAAGGCCCACGCGAGTTAATCAGCTTGGGGGCTTCTGAAAACCTTACCAAGGAAGTTACGAATCTGAAGTATCTGCCGTTTCAGGTACAGTTTGTCGAGCGTTACCCGAGTTCGTGGTCCGAGCTTGAAGTCATAGAAGAGAGTGATCCGGTTTCCGTAGAGCAGCAGGACACGGACATTGAATCTGTTTTACCAGAGCAGAACTCGACAATTGGCGTTAACGTATGAGAAGATTTTGCGGACCGTGTTTTCTGCTCCCTGTGTTATGTGTTCTGACAGGGGGGCTTGATCTAACTTGGGCCCAAACACAGGCGATGTGGTGGTTAAACGAACACCGTGGGCTTTTGCGACCTCAACCGCAAATTGCTCACAAATACCGAAACACCTCAAGTAGGACCGAAGATCTATCTGGGATGGTGAAGTCGCTTGGCGGGAATGATGTCCATATTGCTGTCATTAAAGAAGCAAGTCGTGAATTTGAGGTTGATCCGATTTTTATAGCTTCAGTGGTTAGCGTTGAATCGAGTTTTAGACCTAGAGTTAAGTCTTCAATAGGCGCTAAAGGCCTGATGCAGATACGTGCCGTAGTTATTAACACACTGGGGGTCACAGATCCTTGGAATTCTTATGAAAATATTATGGCTGGTACGGCCTATTTGAGGCATTGTTTTGAAAGATACGCAAAACATAGGCATTCGACGTTTCTCGCTCTAGCCGCTTATAATGTAGGACCAAATAGACCTAGTCGGCTTTTACGCTCTCCGGCTGCCAAACGTTTTGTAAAAAAAGTCTTAACCATTTATAATCATTATACCGCGGCTCCAATACCGCTGAAGCGAGAACTTTTGGTAAGGCTCGATAGACCCCGATATTAACAGGAATACGACAGAGAAAATGTTGATCCAATTCCTGTTTTGATTTCGTAACAGTTGAATATTCAAGACGTCTCATGAACAAAATCTAAAAATTTGATCCGAGACGGTTTTTTCATTAAACTTATTTTGTAGTTTTTCGCTCCCGTTTTGACCGCAAGAGGTGGACAGATGAAACTTCCAGCGTTTAGATTAGCCCTTTCATTGTTATTTTTGGTCGCCCTGCTTTCGGCTCAGACCTGCTTTGCAGAGGATTATCTTGTGATAAAGAAAAAAAGTGGCCCTACTCAGAAAGTTCCACTCAATTTTCCTCCTGACCAAATCGAATCCTTCCAGGTAGAATCGGGCCCTAAAGCTCCACCTTCAGAAGCAGGTCCATCGCAACAGACCCCTGGTAGTCCAGGCAAAGGAACGCAAACACCGGCTGTGACTTCTGATGAACAATCGATCGGTAGTTCCCGATCTTCTGTGGTTCCACAGGAACCGCAACCAGTTAAGAAAGGGACTATCACCCAGCAGGGTCCATCAGTGTCTGGGCCAACTCGGCAAATCGGTCCCGGTCAGGAAAAGACAACTCCCTTCAAACCATATGATCAGTTAGAAAGCCAATCACCGGGACCTACAGAAAAAAGACCGGCCGTAACCCCAGGGCCCAAAATGCCTGGTTCCGGTCAGGTTTCGCCTTCGAGTTCCAATTTCACCGTCAGCGTATATAAATTACCTGAAAACATCATAGCGCTCCCCGATTTTAGCGCTTTCAAGCCTTTAGAAGTCCTTTCCACTGACCGCATTGATCTGGATCCAGCTAAAGGAGAAAACGAGCCTTCAGGCCTCCCGGAAAAACTCGATGACGTTGGTATGCGTTTTATAGGCACTTTCATTGTGTCTGGAGAGGGATTGTTTCGCTGGCGAGTACAATCGA
Organism: Desulfomonilaceae bacterium; assembly: GCA_041662605.1. Lineage (NCBI taxonomy): Bacteria > Pseudomonadati > Thermodesulfobacteriota > Desulfomonilia > Desulfomonilales > Desulfomonilaceae > Desulfomonilaceae bacterium. The sequence continues at coordinate 147,211 of JBAZSD010000005.1, read as the reverse complement.
AAGATGGAGCGCGGCTCCATATTGACGACAAAACCCTTATTGAAAATGATGGCACTCACCAACCCACATCCAAGGATGGTTTTGTTCATCTAGCTGAAGGTGTTCATTCCATAATACTTGATAGTTTCAATTCGAAAGGGTCTCCTTTCCTCAAATTATTCGTCCAACCTCCAATCGGGCAAGAGCAACTCTTTTCGATAAGTCAAGGGCTGGTAGGCTGGAAAGAACCCGCAAAACCCTATGATGTGTTGTGGGGGCACGTATACTTTGTTCCTCAAGGTAACTATCCCGAAGGACCGGATTTTAACAAACTAAACCCGATTGGTCGTTTAATAGGTCCTCAACTGGATATTGCTGGAGGATCTTTCCCTGGTATTCCCGGCCGAAACGATATGATTGGGATAAAATATCAGGGTTTCTTCAATGTTGAGGGAGCCGGTATTTTTGCCTTTAGACTCGTTTCCGACAATTTTGCCAAGCTCATGATTGGAAAAAATCCAATCGTCGAGATGAACAAGGGATCAAAAAATGACCAGGGCACAGTTGGATGGGCCTTTTTGCAACAGGGAAGTTATCCGATTGTGCTTGACTATTTCCATCCTTCTGGTGAACCGAAACTTCAACTATTCGTGACTCAGCCAACCAAACCTGAGGAGCTTTTTTCTCCAGCTCAGACTCTAGAGGGTTTTGCGCCGGATAGCGGAAAGCTCAATCTGATACCGGCTTTTGTGTATTTTCTTCCTCCTAACACAAAAAAGATGCCTAATTTCAACAAAATGTCTCCAGCCGGAATGTTTTTCACAAAATCGATTGATTATCCTGTTGACCGTGGAACCAAAGAGTTTCCTGGAATTCCAAAACGCGAAGACTGGTTTGGTATAAGGTTTTACGTCAAATTTTCCTTGTCGGACAAAGAAGCTGGAACGTATAAATTCAGAGTTGTATGTAAGGACGCAGCGCGTTTGATTATCGGTAAAAAGATGGTCCTAAACGCCGAAGGTTCAGGACAGAAATCAGCCACGCACTCTGGAAGCGCTGAACTTGGCGCAGGCAGTCACGAGATGTTCCTTGATTATTTACAGACAACGGGTAATGATGGCCTCCAATTGTTCATAACGCCCCCAGGCGGAGAAGAAAAAATCTTTTCCTTCGAATAAAAATCTCAACTCAAATAGTTCAAGTTGTTTGCCTCATCTCACTCTTGGCCATGGACTCAGGCTCGGGAGTGAGATGAGTCTATAGGCAACGTTCATTTTGGGAAACTGGCTCCTCTAATACTGCACTGACACAAGACACAACCCTTGAGGCGGAGCTGTGAGCCCTGATTTTGATCTGTCGCAAGAAGCTAAAATACCTTGAAAATCGCGAACTGTGATTTTGCCCAACCCTACCTGAATAAGAGTCCCAACTAAAGATCTCACCATGTAACGCAAGAAACCCGATCCACAGATTGTGAACACCAGCATGTGATCTTCATGTCCCTTTTCCCATCCGGCTTGATAGATTTCCCGGACTGTCGAAGTTGTCCCGGAAGTCGGGGAGCCAAAAGAGACAAAATCATGAGCGCCGATCAGGTAGTGAGACGCCTCATCCAGCTTTGAGACGCTGAGGGACCGACTGACGCGCCACGAAAACCTTTGTTTTAAAGGAGCCCGAGATTCTTGATTAAGTATCTGATACTGATAGATCTTGGAAATAGCCGAATGCCTTGCGTGAAAATAGGCATCGGCCTCCGACAAATCTTTTATACAAATATCTTCTGGAAGAATGGAATTGAGGGCTTTTTGAAAATTACCAACTGGATGCTTCCAGGAAGCAATCAAATGCGCTACCTGACCGCTTGCATGAACCCCAGCGTCTGTCCGACCGGCTCCGTAAACCGGTATTCTTATGTGAAAAATCTTCTCCAGGGCTCGCTCAAGTTCTCCCTGAACCGTTGGCTGGTCCGGTTGAAATTGCCACCCATGATAATTGCTGCCATCGTATTCTACAATGGTTTTGAATTTTTTCGGCATGTCTCGTTAGAGCTATGAAAATTTGCCAAAGACTAATTTTTATGTGTGATTATATCCAGGAAGTACTGATGGATTCGCTTGTCATTGGTTAATTCAGGATGAAACGACGTGGCTAAAAGATTGCCTTGACGAATCGCTACTTTTGAACCGTCCTCCAGTTCACATAACACCTGAACCCCAGATCCTACTTTTAATACCTTTGGGGCCCTTATGAAGATTCCCCTGAAAGAACCGCCCGGCAAATCCTTTATTTTGAGGTCTTCTTCAAAACTTTCTATCTGACGTCCGAATGCGTTTCTTTCTACAACCATATCGACGAGACCTAAGATAGGCTGGTCTGTACCGACATCTGTCGCCATTAAGACCAAACCCCCGCACGTTCCCCAGATAGGAAATGATTTTCCAAACGTGCGAATTGGGTCAATCAAGTTGAAATCTACCGCCAGTTTACCGATAGTTGTGCTTTCACCGCCTGGAATCACCAAACCATCGATTTCTGCTAGTTGGGATGGCAACCTTATTTCAAGAACTTCCACGCCTAGAGTTTTGAAGCAGACACAGTGTTCTTCAAAATCCCCTTGTAGGGCTAAAACTCCTACCTTCATTAAATCATTACCATCCGCGTCCTGCCAGTCTTTCGTTTTCAGGCAACTGAGATACGCCTATCCCTACCATCGCCTCGCCGAGACCTTTACTCACCTCGGCCAATATTTTTGGATCATTGAAATGAGTTACCGCCTTAACAATCGCACGGGCACGGGCCGCCGGATTACCGCTCTTGAAAATGCCTGAACCTACAAAAACCCCATCTACTCCTAACTGCATCATTAAAGCAGCGTCGGCAGGAGTAGCAACACCACCGGCCGCGAAGTTGACCACAGACATTCGTCCATTTTGCGCTGTTTCTTTCACAAGCGCTAGAGGAGCCCCTATTTCTTTGGCGTAGGAGGCCAGTTCATCTTCACGCATTGAGCTTATGCGTCTGATTTCACCTATTACCGATCGCGCATGCCTCACCGCTTCCACCACATCACCGGTTCCCGCTTCCCCTTTGGTCCTGATCATGGCTGCGCCTTCAGCTATCCTACGGAGAGCTTCTCCCAAGTTGCGACACCCACAAACAAAAGGGACGTTGAACTTGGTTTTGTCTATGTGGTTTTGTTCATCGGCAGGAGTCAGCACTTCACTCTCATCTATATAATCCACACCAATTGCTTCTAGAATCTGGGCTTCCACAAAATGACCTATCCGGCACTTTGCCATTACTGGAATGGTGACCGATTCCATAATTTGCAGAATAAGTCCCGGGTCGCTCATACGGGCAACACCGCCATGAACTCTTATATCTGCGGGAACCCGTTCCAACGCCATGACTGCGCATGCCCCCGCTTCTTCGGCTATTCTGGCGTGCTCCGGAGTGACAACATCCATAATCACTCCGCCTTTGAGCATCTGAGCGTGTCCACGTTTTACCGTCTCTGTTCCTTTTTCCATAAACTTTCTCCGACTGTTAAGCAGTTTAGCTAACTACATGTATTAGTTCTTACAATAACAAATATATTCACGCGCCGCACCCATAAGAGATACCTTCTAAAAGCTTAGGGGTTTCTCCTGCGACGTCAATTCTTCGTTTAGATACCTAAGTCCCTATTTCTGTTCCTGAATCTTTTTGATTTCCGCTACTACGAAATTTTTGAATGAATCGTCAACTTTCATTAAAGCAGCCCACTCCTTATCAAGGTCTGAGGGCTTGATCTTGCAAATCCAGCCTTCGCCATAAGGATCAGAGTTAATTTTTTCCGGCTCATCCTCCAATGATGAATTTACTTCCAGTATCTCTCCTGAAACTACTGCGTATATGCGCCCTACCCATTTTCCGGATTCTATCGAACCGTAGGGCTTGCCCTGGGTCAGTACATCGCCTTCTTCCGGAAGATCCACGAAAGTGATCTCACCCGCCTGTTTAGAAATAAATTCACCGGCGCCCGTAATTATGACTTCGCCTTCCTTTTTGGCCCAGTAATGATTTTTTTCAAACTTCAACTCGTCGGGAAAAGTATAGCCTTCGAATTCCATTTTGACCTCCTAAAGGTCGAACCAAAACTCAAACTACTCCCAAATTATTGGGAGAGTGAATAACAAGATAATAAATTATAGTATTCAGCCCTCTAGAATTTTCAAGAGGCCTGAAGGTTTGACCCTGTTGAGTTTGAAACCCAACTCTTCGGATGTCATACCTAGAGCGAGTCCCAAGACTTGAGGATAGTAAACTACCGGTGTCTTGAGGTCAAGACCAGTAGCTTTCGCTATTTTTTTCTGCTGTCCTTCATACATTACATTACAAAAAGGGCAAACCAGAACTAGGGCGTGCGCCCCTGTTTTAGATACGTCTTCGAGCTTCCTTGCCGCCATCGCGTTGGCCACTTCTTCAGACATGCCTAACAAACCTCCCCCACAGCAATCAAGTAGTGAAGGATAGTTCACAACGCTGGCTCCCGTAGCGGCTATCATTTCCGCAAGAGTTCTCGGGGTTTCAGCCGAGTCAAAACCAACATTGAGTTCTGACGGCTTTAGATAATGGCACCCATAATGCGGCGCCAGCGCAATTCCAGTCAGAGGCCTGACTACAGCCTTACGAATTCCTTCAACCCCAATATCTTCCCAAAGCATTCGCATGAAATTTCTTACTTTGACTTTACCCTCAACACGCAGCCCTATCGGCTTTAACCTCTGATTAATTTTTTCCCTGATTTCGAGATCAGTAGCTACTTGATGGGCGACCTCGCTCAATGTGCCGGAACAAGCGTTACAAAGAGCTACAATGTCAAGACCCTTCTTTTCGGCCAGCGCTAGATTTCTTGCCGCAGTAACAAGAGAGTCCTCGACACTTAAGGATTTGAGAGGAAATCCGCAGCAACCAAACTCTTCAAGATCATAAAAAGTTATCCCTAACGCCCTGGCGGTCAGCCTGGCTGAAACCTCGTAGTTCAAGTTTCTTATTGGAACTGTGCAACCTAGATACAGAAGGGCTTCCATAAAAGAATTCCTGTTCAAAAATTACGAAGTCTACGTTGTGACGTTTCTTTCATTTGTCTGTTCCGAATTCTGGTCCGGCAATAACGCGTCAAAGTCTTCAGGATGCTCTGCAATCACAGGCAAGCCAAATTTCAGACGTTTTTCATTCTCGAATTCTCCAACTTCATAAAGTCTTCCATGTTTTTTCAGAAAGGAACGTTGCGCAGTCAATCCTGGTGGCACACACGCTTCCTTAGCCGCCAGATTTTTTATAGCGTAAATCAATTCTGTAAAACGCACATTTTGCGGACATACTTCCTGACAATTGTAGCACGAAGAACATAACCAAATAAAATCACTCTCCAGGACTTCTTTTTTCATTCCAAGGAGAACCATTCTTATAATTTTTTTGGGATCATATCGTTTTTCTAATGGTTGGACAGGACAAGCCGCTGTACAGGCTTTGCAGGCAAAACAGGCCTTCAAGCCTTCACCTCCTGGTTGTTCAGCAACGTGATGTTTGAATTCTGGATCCAATTCATTGAGATTGATTTTACTCATGATCCTGTTCCCTTGTTCAGGCTAGTAAACCAAACATGGCGCTAACGCTGGATCTATTTTTGCATTCGAGTTATTGCTTCCACTATCCGGTCTGGGGTGTTGCCCGCGAGGTAGACGAACTCAATTTTGACTTTGTCCATCCCCACAGATTGGAGTGTCTGAACCATCTGAGCAACCCTGGATTCTGCTAGTGCAGAGCCATAAATGGACGCGCAGTTCCCTTTAAAACATCCGGCGACGATAATTCCTTTCACTCCTTCCTGAAGGGCTCCTAACATCATGATTGGGCTTAGGGACCCCGCGCAGGGCAGAGGAATTATTTCTACATCCGTCAAGAACTCCGAATTGATTTTGGAAGCCGCCTGCAACCCAGAATGTGAACAGACGAACAATTTCAGAGGCGCAGGTTTACGTTCTTCGATCATTACAGCATTCGCAGGCCGCATTTCTATGGCGGCCATCGGACACTCCACCACGCAAACACCGCAGCTTTTGCAGGATATGGGATCAACTTCGGGTCTGACGTCAAAGCCGATCGCTCCATGTGGACACAATCTCACGCAAGTCAGACAAAACGTGCATTTGTTTCGATCAACAAAGGCTGTTTCTTTGATGATCAAACTGGACAATTCCGGTAACGCTTTAAGAATTGATACTCTGACAGCGTCTACATCGGCTTTTAAGGATCGTTGATCAAAAACACCTCTGGCCGGACCAACCGCAAATACCCCGGCTTTTTGGGTTTCAACCCCGTTAAATCTTGTCGATTCCGGCTGCAAATAAGGGACTGAAGCCAGCCAGGACGGAATCATCTCCAGGATCGGCCTGATAGAGGGCGACGGCCCAAGTATTTCGTCAAGGACCATTAGATCAGGAGTTAATTCCATTTCCTCTTTTAATAGAGGCTCAACAAATTCTATTACCGGTTCTTTGTTTCTAAGAGAAATTTGTGGATCATCACAGTCGAATTTGAAAAACACCACACCCCGCCTACGATGATCCCTGTACCATGCGTCAAGTCCTTCCGACGAGACTTTAAGGTTATTCACAAAAACATATGATTGAACCTGGTCAAACATTTCAAGCCGATCCAGAATCGAAAGAAGCTCCTCAGACTGACTAATTTCCGAAGAAACCTTTAAGTCGAAAAAAAAAGCTACATGCAGCCAAGGACCCTTTCGTTCCGGCAATTTTCCACCTGAATCCAAATGTTTCCTAAAGGCCGAAAGGCTCCATACCTTGTCTGAATCGGCCAGTGAAAATAGGTGGTTCTTCGATGCTCTAAACGCTGGTTGCGCGGCAACAATAAACCAGAACCTGCTAATATATCGATCATTCGATTCCTGGATACAAACATCAAAGTTTCCAATAAATCCAGATGATGAAAGAATTGAGCCCTGAATAATCTCGATTCCTGAATCTTTAGGAATTGTTTCGCCAGGCGGGATTAAGAGTGTTGAAGGGACCCCATCTCGTCTCAGGAGTTCAGCTATTCGTATCCCGAATTCATCACCGCCCAGGATCAAAGCTTTAGCCGAAGCTTTTTCACGGGACTTGTATTCTCCTCTGAGGAAAACGGATTCTGTGACCCGTTGACTCACTTGAATTCTCCCCTTTTCGTCCTATCTAGATATCTCTTGATTTGAGACGCCGCCAAAATTGCTTGCGAAACGCAATTGGTTATGGATTTGGGGCCTTGAGCGGTTCCTGCGACAAAAATCCCAGGATGCCCTGCAGCTACGTCTTGATCATCAGAACCTATAAACCCTTCACGGTTTTTCCACATTGCAGGAAAATTTCGTGGAAAATTTGGATCCGCAGGTCTGATTCCAATGCTCAACACGATCATATCAAATGGAACTGTTTGCTTGACGTCGTCATTGCCTTGATAGACAATTTCCGGCTTTCCGTTTTCCCCGGCTCGTATCTCTGATGGCATGGACCGAATGAACGTCATATCTTTGGCCGCTCGTCTCATGGTTTCATCAAAGTGTCTTTCAAATGTTTGGATATCCATATAAAAAATTGTGATTTCCAAATCAGGGTATCTGCTTTTCAGTAAACGAGCCAGTCTGACTGAAACACCACAACAGATTTGGGAGCAGTAATTTGCCCCGGATTTGGGGTCGCGGCTTCCCACACACTGGACAAACGCTATGGATTTTAGCTCTTCTTGATTCAGGACCGGTTGAAAATTGTTGCTCCGCAATAAAGAGTCTATTTCCAGAGTAGTAAAAACACCGGGGGTTCTTTGGAATCCCAGCCTTGGTTTTTGTGACGCGTCAAAAGGAGTAAAACCACTGCAAACAGCTATAGACGATGTTTCTATTTCTATGTCTCGGCTCTCCTGTAAGTCCACGGCCCCTTGAGGGCAAATTTGAGCGCAGGCCTCACAATGAATACCTAAAGCGTTTATGCATTTTTCGCTCGAAAGATATAGTTTCGAATCAAAAGCAGTATGAAAAAGCGCTCGATCTACAGGACAAACCTTCTTGCACAAACCACAGTTATCGCATTTCTCATTAATAACCTTGGACTGCCCCTGAAAAACCAGGGTCTTAAACTTCCCATGAACTTCATCAAAAGAATCAATTCGTGAATTGACGAGAAGAGGCAAATTATTTATACGGGACAACCTACTGAGATAATCTTCTAAGAGACAGGCTCCGCATTTCTGGCACGCGTCGGTCGCCTTGCACGTAAATTGGGAAACATGTCCCCCGAGGAAGGGGGCTTTCTCGACAAGAATTGAATCAACCCCCAGACATGACAGTTCCCATGCTAAACTCAACCCTGTAATTCCACCACCTACTATGAGTACTTCTTTTTTCATGTCCCTCGAAAAGCTCTTCCCAATCTTTTGTCCAAATTTTGCTATATATTAACCTATAGTACAAGAGACGTTCATATCAAACAAAAATTACTCTATTGAAAACGAACTCGCCTATTCGCCTAATTTCGCGGATGATCATTGCAACCGAATTACTTCAACTCATTTACAAAATCGTCTAATTAATGCTAATTTGGGTGGTAAATCGAACACATTGAGTCTAACTCTATTCTGTTGAAGGAGGACTTGAGATGGCCTTTTTGTTCCGCGGTCGTTCAATCAATAAAGTCGGTGTAATAGGTTCTGGGCAAATCGGACCTGATATCGCTTTACATTTCCTGAAAGTATTGCACAGTTTTGACGCAAAAGTAGTTGTGGTCGACATAGCTACCGATGCGCTTGAAAAAGGTAAAGCCAAACTGTTCAAGAAGGTGGACAAAGGTGGACAGACTGGCGCGTTCAAACCTGATGAAGTCGAAGGGATGAAAGGCCACATTATATTCACCTCTGATTATAATGAACTCAAAGGCGCGGACATCGTAGTGGAAGCCGCTACCGAAGACTTACCTCTTAAAAAGAAAATATTTAGACAGATTGAAGAATTGGTTCATCCTGAAGCTATTCTTACGAGCAATTCCTCTCATTTGGAGCCGGAAAGGATTTTCGAAGAACTCAAGATAAAGGGTCGTTCCCTTTGCACTCACTATTTCTTTCCTGCGGAGCGGAACCCTGCCATAGAGATTATCCCTGGTAAAGACACCGACTCATTAATCACAGAATTCACGATGAGATTTTATGAAAAAATTGGGAAAATTCCCATCAAAGTCGGTTCACGGTACGGATATGCGGTCGATCCTGTTTTTGAAGGGTTGCTTTTGGCTTGTATTCAATGTGTTGACGAAGGCCTGGGAGACACAAAGCAGGTGGACTATGTAGCCTCCAAAGCCCTAGGACTAACCGTGGGGCCTTTCACCGCTCACAATCTGACGGGTGGCAATCCCATTTCGGCGCATGGTCTCTCTGAAATGCACGGACGGTTGAACGGATGGTTTAGAGTTCCGGATCGATTAAAACAAGCGCTAGAATCAAAATCCGATTGGGTCGTTCCTGGTAGAGGAGAAAAAATCGAACTGACTCCCGAAAAGGAAAAAGAGATTTCTGAAGAACTTATGGGGGCGTATTTTGCCATCGTGTGTGACATGTTGGATGCTGAAATCATAACGACAAGTGATTTTGACCTATTGATAAGTGTGGCCCTTGACATGAAACCTCCATTCAGTTTCATGAATTCGGTAGGCGTCAAAAAAGCTTTGGATCTTGTTGATAAATTTGCGAAAAAATATCCACCAATGCCCGTAGCAAAGAAGCTCAAAGAGCAAGCGGCTTCAGGGGATCCATGGAAAATCCTGGATGTGCTTTTCGAAAAGAAAGGCGACGTAGGAGTCATTACTCTTAGGCGGCCAAAGTCCTTAAACGCTCTCAATAGCAAGGTTTTCAAGGAACTCAACGTCTATTGTGACATAATAAGGAATGATCCTGCCATTAAGGCAGCGGTAATAACTGGATTTGGAAACAAAGCCTTTGTCGCGGGAGCTGACATCAAGGAAATGGCGGGTTTAACCGAACCTGCTGAGGGCGAGCATTTTGCTCGAATTGGACAAATAGCGTCTGCAGAACTGGAAAAGCTCGGCAAACCTGTCGTGGCTGCTCTGAATGGTTTTGCGCTTGGTGGCGGTTGTGAACTCGCGATGTGCTGTACCGCGCGTGTAGCTCTCAAAGGAATGAAGTTTTTCGCCGGTCAACCGGAAGTAAATCTTGGCCTGATCCCTGGTATGGGAGGAACACAAAGACTGCCTCGGCTTGTGGGATTTGAACGGGCTGCTGAAATGATCAGAACAGCCAGACCAATCTCGAGTTCTCAAGCGCTTGCTTATGGACTTGTAAATGAGGAAGTTGAGGGAGACGTCCTTGAAAGAGCGATTTCTCTAGCAAGAGATATAGCCGCTGGAAAGGTCACTCCAAGAAAAATGGAGACGGGCCCACTCTCGAATGTTCCCGATAAACTTCCGGATGTTGAAATCGGACATTTATCCAGGGCAATTGATAAGCTTGCGGTTCAGGCAATTCTTGAAGGCGCTCGAATGACGCTTGAAAACGGACTGAAAAATGAGGCCAAGTTGTTCGGACAGTGTTGGACGACTGAGGACAATCGAATTGGACTGAAAAATTTCGTTGAGAAAGGGGCCAAATCGAAGGCCGAATTTGTGCATCGTTAGGATTTCCCTCTTTTGGTCTCACCCATAAGGTTCTCGAGGTTTCTTGAAAGAAGCCTTGAGGGCCCTTTTCCAAAGGAAGCGCATTCGGGAATTTTTGACGAATTGTTGTGTTTTCAGATTTTCCCAAATTATTCTCATGCCATCTTTACATAACGAACAAGAATGTTTGAAAACAGTCAGACAAACGCTGATTTCCAACGACATGATTCAACCTGGAAACAGAGTAGTTCTAGCTGTTTCGGGCGGACCGGATTCGGTAGCCCTTACTCATATCATGTTCCGCCTCAGAGAAGATTTCTCATTCACTCCTGTTGTCGCTCATCTGGATCACATGATCAGACGGGAATCTAATGAAGACTTCAAGTTTGTGGAGGACCTCGCCAAATCCCTTGGACTTGAATTTTACGGCCAACAAATTGATATCCCTAAAATGGCCAAACAGCGAAAAATCAGCATCGAGGAAGCAGGCAGAATAGCACGTTACAAATTCTTTGAAGAAGTGAGCGTTGCGAATGGTGCCCAGAAAATAGCTACTGGCCACAATTCAGACGACTCGCTGGAAACTTTCTTATTGAGAATCTTTCAGGGCAGTTCAATAACTGGACTGTCAGGTATTCCATTGAAACGGGGAAAAATTATTCGCCCTTTGCTAGAACTTTACAGGCTGGAGATAGTTAAGTTCCTTGAAGACCAACAGCTCCCGTACAAAATTGACATAACTAATTTGTCTTGCGATACGGATCGAAATTATACCCGGAATAGAATTATACCCGCCGTCATGGAAAGATTTCCAAAATGCCGTCAGTCTATTTTACGAACATTGGATCTAATTCAGAAAGATGAACAATATCTGAGTTCGATCGTCGAGATTTTTTATGAAAAAGCGGTTTCTGGAACTGAAGATTGTTTTGAATTAAACATGGATGAAATCTGTTCGTTGCCAGAGGCTGTGTCACCAAGAATTGTGCGTAAGGTTCTATTTGCCCTTTCCGGCCCTGACACCAGATGGACAAGGTTTCATATAGATCGCATTCTCTTTTTCATAAAAGGTTCCAAACCCTATGTTAGGTTTGCTCTACCTTACGGTCTGTCTTTCACGAAGGACTATGGAAGCTTGAAAATATCAAGACTTGAAGAGTCGCTTAAACCGGATTATTCTCTGATTGTTTCTCGGCCTGGTTTGGTCAGGATTCCAGAATCTAATATGGATCTCGAGTTTTCAATCCTGAGCGAGCCTGTGCCTGATTTCTCGTATGGCAATGAATCGACCACGGAATATTTCGACGCGGATTTATTGACTTTTCCTTTTCATCTGCGTCCCTTTCAGTCTGGGGATAGAATAATACCGTGGGGCCAAAACAATCCTGTCAAGATCAAAAAATTGTTCATTGACTCAAAAATTCCTCGCTCTCTAAGAAACAGGCTACCTATGATTATCAAGGCCGGTGAAATAATCTGGGCGCCTAAGGTGAGACGTTGCGCTTCATACGGCTTAGGACCTCAAACGAAACAACTCCTGAAAATTTCTCTGTGCCTCGAAAAGGCCGATTCATAAACTTGCCCTTGTCGAATTTAAGTGATTTAATTCTATAGATTCTGCGATTGAGGAGTTTGTGTGAGTCATTTATCCTCCCATTTGTTACTCGACGGTTATGTGAATAAAGCGCTCCGATTAACGCCGGTTTTATTCCTGGCGTTTAGTCTGGCCGTGAACCCCGCTTTTGGATTTGACGGAGAGGTTTTTCAAGGGGGCCTGCAAAATGAGGCCAACAATCCGGACAAATCGGAATCATATGGACAAGGATATCTGAATGACTTTTTTCAGGCGTTGAGCCTGGTAGAACGTCATTTTGTCGAACCGACGAACGAAGCTGGCTTGCTAAAAAATTCCATAGAAAAACTGTCGTTTATCACTCTGCCGTACTGTCAGGACAATCTTGTGTCTATGCGTGACTGTCCCTATGAACCGCCGAGGTGTTTCTCCGATTCAATCATGATTGTATCGAGGAGATGTCACTATGACCCTGACAAACTTTCTCTGAAGGCTCTTGATCTGTTGCTTCGCGACCTCGATCCATATTCTACGACGCTTGATTCCGCAATGATAAATGAACTCAAAATTATGGCCTCTGGGAAATTTGCGGGAGTCGGCATGGTTGTTGGATTTAGAGATGGCTATTATGTGGTAGTGGCTCCCTTTGACGGATCCCCTGCCTACAGGGCAGGCATACGGGCAGGCGACAAATTACTCGAAATTGACGGCACGTCTCTTCATGGATTGTCATTGATTGAAGCTCTAAAAATGGTCAGGGGTCCATCGGGTTCTGAAGTCAGGTTCAGAATCCAGGATCCTCTGTCCGGACAAACCCAGAATATAAGATTGATAAGAACCCTGATCAAAGCTCCGTCAGTTAGGTCAAAATTGTTAAATGACGGTGTTGGGTACCTGAGAATCGTAAATTTTCAGAAGGATACTCGCGACGAAGTATTAAGATCTGTCAACCGTATGAAATCTGCTCATAGAAATAAACTCAGAGGGCTGATTCTTGATCTGAGAGATAACCCTGGGGGTCTTCTAACAGAGGCGATACGGATATCTGATCTTTTCCTGAAATTCGGTGTTATTACTTCCTTAAGAAGCAGGGGCTCAAAACTTAACAAAGAATTTCCGGCAAGCGGCACAGGACCATTCAGCTCGATACCGATTATTGTTTTGATAAACCGAGGAACTGCAAGCGCCTCCGAAATTCTTACTGGCGCATTGAAAAAACGTCCAAATACCCTGATCCTTGGGACAAGGAGTTTTGGGAAAGCGAGTGTTCAGAACATTTTTCCAATAAGAACAGGTTTGGCGTTGAGATTGACTACTGCTCATTATTACACAGCCGATGGCAGAGACATAGAAGGCAAAGGAATAGAACCCGACGTGCTTGTAAGTGATAGAGTCGACAAAAACAGAAATCGGGGAACTGCCATGGATATGAATGAAATTGGAAATGATCCTGAGATTAGGATGGCTTTGGAGTACCTGGTATCAAACAAATCGGAACATTCCATGAATTTATTCATGAACTTGTTCTGATTCTTCTGCTTTTTTAGACTAATCATATTTAAACTCCATTAATTTCCATCTGTTAGCAGGATAGCATATAACAAGTAGTTATATACTATTTTTTATGCTTAATATGACAGGCGAAAAACTATTGTATTAATATTATTCTTGATTTTATCATCAGTTTTGTGTATGTTTTTTTTGCCTTTTGATGTAAAGGATGCGGAATTAAATCTGATTTATTTGTGATTTAGGAGGTTGGACGAGCATGAGGTTGCCGGCAGGCCACGCTAAAAGGCTGTTTCTCGGATTCACTTGCTCGATTATGTTCCTGATAGTTTTCGCTCTCTTGATTGCTTACAATACGGAGGCGGAATCGTCGAGTTTCATGAAATCTTCAGTTGAAGATTATCCACTCACAATAAATATCCCTACAGCTCAACCGGAAGTTACCATAGAATTTTATCGTCGTTTAGGTTTCAGAGCGTCTGATGGCTTGTTCTCCGGTCTGGATGTTTATTCAATGGAAAAAGAAGGCTCACCTTACAAATTGGAAATACTATACATGGAGGCGACAGACACAAAGTCTTCTAAAAATAGTGTTTCAGCGATGAGCTTTCGAGTGGGAAATCTGGAAGATTCGGTCAAACGACTTGAGTCTAAGGGACTTCGTTTTGTTGAAAGAAGCGGTAAAAGGGATGGAGTAAGTTACGCTTCTTTGGTGGATCCAAATGGAATTAACGTAAAGCTTTTTCAGCCGTAATTTTCAAATTTACGTTCATCGAGCCTCGTACTTCGAGGCTTGATGCATATCAAGCTCTTAAATTCCCATCAATACTGAAAAATTTCACGCCTTATCCGATCCAAATCTTCCAGTTCCGGCGCAAAAGGGAAATTCCTTATATCAGGGCCAGGCTTTTCGTTACCATATGGACGGTTGCATGCAACTTTTCCATCAGCGCCGGGACAACCTGATGTTTGAAAAGCTCCACCATCAGAAATTACTTCATCAAGTTGATTTTTCGAGATTCCAAAGTCGGTAATTCTGCTTTTGTTGTCATAACTTATTGATTCCGGATCTATTTTATCATTGTCAATCAACCATCTAGCCAACTGTACCCTGCGATAGACGGCGACAGACGGCGCTGAGACCGATTCCATAGCTGATCCCCGCTCCGGGAAAAAACAAAACAAATGGGTCGATCCTCCCATTTTTCGTGCCCTGGATATGGATGAAACAATTTCTTTCTCAGTCTCGCCTATGCCGCAGATCAAATGAACACCAGCCATCCCTTTCCCAAATATCTCGAGACTTTGTTGATAAATCTCCCAGTATTTGCTCCAGTTATGAGGACCTTTAACAGGCTTGCCCCGTAAATTCGTGAACAAGTCCTCTGTGGCGGCGTCAATGGCCACCCCTATTCGTTCAGCTCCAGCCTGCTTCATGGCTATGAGATCGTCACAATCCAAGAGCGTGGGTGATATCAACAGAGATACCGCTAATGACGTATTTTGAGCTATCTGTTCGCAAATCGGAATCACATCCCTTTTACTTTTTGGATGCGTAATCATGGAAATACATACTCTGCTGACATAGCTAGGGACTTTGTTGAGAGCCTCCATTACCTCGCTCATGGAATAGGTTTTCCAGGGAACGCGAATGAAACTCTTGCCGCTCTTTGCAGGTCTCCTCTGAGACGCAAGACCACAAAAGGCGCAGTTGGCCCTACAACCATCCGCATAATTCATTAACAGATTGATGCACCCAAGGCGTGCCCCTCTGTAAAACATTCCGGGGACAAAATTCAAAGTCATGGCTGCTGCAAGTGACATCCTCACATATTCGGGACTTTCCTTTTTTGTGGTCTCTGGTTCAGTCATATTATATTTCACCATTCAATTAGCGCATGTAGAATCATTCAACGTCCTATCTAAATTTCAGATCTCAATCCAGAGAACAGCATGTGGTTTTAAAGATTACGTTTAATCCCATTTTTTGCGCTTCTATCGGCACATAATCATATCCTATCGCCAATGAGTTTATTCCGGCCTTTATTGCGAGCAGATCCAATTTTCGTCGGTATGCGCCACCCGGCCTGGCGCAGCCTAGAGAACTTTTGGCGTCAGGTATCGTTAATCGTGCTCTAGCTATGAACCTTGCCACATCTACAGGATCAGGGGGTTTTACAGAAAACATCCTTGTCCCTTTGACCGGTGTAAAAACAATGATCACATATTTCTTGACCGGAAAATGTGAAATTTCTTCTAGAGCCTGTTGTTCGCCCTTTTCCTTTCCGTAGTATATCCCATAGAGTATATGGGGAACAACCTCCAGTCCAACCTTAATCAACGCTTCCATGGATTTCAGAATCGTGGCTGTTCCTTCACTTAGATGAAAAATCTCTCTAGCTGTGGCATCATCTCCTACTACGTCAATCAAAGCTTGATCCACTCCCGCTTCCTTGAGACATCGGGCTTCTGTTGGACCGACCTGCCCCGCATGTATCGTCACCTGGAGATTTGTTTTCTTCTTGATGTGTTCGATTGCGTTCAGGAAGTTCGACCACGGCAGCTTTCCCTTCCTGTCGCACCCACCAGATATTAAAAGGCCTTTGTCCCCCCTGTTGAAAGCTTTCATGGCAAAGTCAACTAGATCGGGAGGGTTGTTTGCAGCGTGCATATTTTTGAGTAGGAGTCCCCCACAGTGATCACAATCGAGTTCGCAGATTGTTCCGGTAATGGATACGGTGTGATACGACCCTCTACAGCCGTTGAGAACAAACATGCCTGGATGATAGATAATGAATTCCGATCCATGTTTGGACCTTGACAGACGCCAAGCTTCATCAAAGAGAGCTTCTGTTTCGGTCAAACGTTTGGTTCTCGTTTTCGATAACCTTTGAACGAAATCCAGGTTCGGTTGCAGAGTCCTGGGAAATCATCATTCCACCACGAGTATAATTGAAATTTCTTTTTTGCCAAAGCGTGTCGAAAAACGGCTCCGTATCGATAAAGTATGGCGTTATGATACTCCTCAAGAACCGAGGACACCCCCGATTTCACCGCTTTAGTAACAATTTCACCGGCAATGTCTCCTGAAAAGACAGCCTGGGCAATGCCGGCGCCAGTGATCGGGTGAGCCAGTCCCGCAGCGTCGCCACAAAACAATATATTTTCGACCACCAAAGGAAATCTTATCCCAAATCCAGGAATGAAGCCGCTTGTCCTCGCGAACCATCCCGGCTTTATCATCCCTATTCGGGAGAGCATTTCGCTAAGACTCTTGAGTCCTCTCGCCGCTGTCAGTTCGTTAGTGGGCAACAGGCCTATACCGATATTCGCCGTAGTGCCTTTTGGGAACAGCCATCCGTATCCACCATATAATTCCTGGTCCAGAAAAACCATGGCTCTTGAACTGCTCGTCGCTAACGGCGTTTCAATCTGTCGGCCCACTGCGCAGTCTTCCACGAGGAGCCCCATTTTGTTGCGAACGCTGGAACGAGCCCCATCCGCAGCGATAATGTACTGTGCGTCAACTGTGACTTTCTCACCTACCGATTTAATCACGCAATTGTAACTGGCAAAATCCACAAATGTTGATGACGACATCACCAAAGCGCCGCAAGAAGCTGCTTCTCGGGCTAGATTACGATCAAATTTTGGACGATCTATGAGATAGCCATTTGATCTAATTGAGTTTTTATCATAGGAAACTTGAGCTTTATCCTTAAGAATCCATGTATCTAAGTGATCAATTTTGTGAAGTATGGAGTTCCTGTCCAATCCAAATTCAGTAAAGACCTGGTACGGAACAAATTCTCCACAGTGAGGTCGTTCGCCGATTCTTGGTTTACTGTCGATCAGAATCACTTCGAGGCCATTAGAAGCTGCTCTCATGGCAGCCCTGGATCCAGCCGGTCCCGCGCCTATTACCAGTAAATCACATGTTAGTTTTTTAGCCATTTATAAGCCTAATCGTTTTCTCTAACAATTCAATATTCAGTAAAGTTTTGTTGTCGAATTTTCCTTTATATGCGTCCGTTCCTTTGCCTAGGTCATAACATGTGGTTGAATCAATGTTTACGAGAACCCCTTGAGCCGGAATCGTCTCCATTTCCAGGCGATGTTTTGAGTAAAAGGCTTCGCAACAGGATCCAATATATAGTTCTTCTGATCCCGAAGCCTTTTCTTGAAGTGTGGCCATCAGGTGCTCGAAACTTTGAATGGTCAACGGTTCCAGGTTAAATCTCCGGGCCACAGAGTAGAAATATCCGATCTCGCAGGCGCCACATTCTGAGCACCCTTCTGTCTGACGAAAATCACAATCCAGATTTTTCGAACAGTACGGCAGCAAAAGCCATTTACCTATTTTCTTGTTCAGGTCCTGAGGCGCAACGTTTACAAAAAATAACTCATTTACTTCAGGAAGACTGAAATTGAAAGTGAGCAGCTTAAGTCTGTCAGCCGCTTCAGAAATAACCTCAGCTAAATCTTGAGGTTCCACACCGGGAATCTTACCGTCATACGAATCAAAGAATGACAGCACTCGCTCATTAAGAGCGTCTCTGTCGACAGAGGTTCCTACAAGGCTGGCCTCGAGATCTAAACAAAGACGTTGCGGAATCGTAAAAAAATCACCGGAAATGAGAGCCTGTCGAACTCTCTTACTTCCAGGACTCATCCATAAATGAACTCTTATCGAGCCTCCGTGATTTTGAGAGATGGAACGAATTGGAGCCCCTTCATGTTTCGGCCTGCTTCGGGAATAAATCCATTCATCGCCTGAATAAAAAGGTAGTTCATTGTCTAAACGCTCATGTTCCTGGTCAGTCAGATTCCCATCATAGAAATCCAGGCAGAGAGACTCTGAAAATTCCGAGACAATTACCTGTTTCAACGATTCCAGACTCACCGGATTTTCTACGAGGTCATCCAGGAAGCAGATTCTTTGCATCAAGGATTCTATTTCTCTTTTTTTCAATTTTTCCACGGGGACTCTCAAGGCTTTGAGAAATAATTCTGTTTCATTTTTGATCAGTACTGTCCCTTGAAACATCATTGCCCCGGAAATAAAAGCTCCCCCTGTACCTGATATCTTTCGTCCCTGAATTTCAATGTCATTTCTTGGCCTGAAACAGGCTTCGAGACCAAGTTTTGATAAGGCTTTCGCCGCGGTCGAGCAAATTCTGTCCAGAACACTTTCATAGGAACCTGAAAAGGGAGGATCGCCAGGCGGACCAAAGAGTTCCCAGCCCAGAGCTGATTCCTGAAACAGAATTGCGCCCCCACCGGTGATCCTTCTGTTGATGTCGACGTTGCTGGATTTACAGTAATCTGTTCTAATTTCCAGATTTACATCCTGATTGTATCCAACAAGAGCCGCAGCCGGTTGAAATTGCAAGAAGCGGAAGGTGGCAGGAGAATTTCCTGCTGAAATCTCCTCCAGAATGATGTTATCCAAAGCCATGTTCGCTGACGCGGGTAGAGCTTTCGTATCAATTAAGCGGATTTGCTTACGATTCATTTCTGCAGGATTTGAAATCTTTTGATCTCTGGCTTAGGACTTCTCTGCTTTGATTTTCTTTCTGAACTACTTCTTGGCGGGCTGCTGCGCGGAAGCGTCAAGATAGCTAATGACCTTATCCGTTATGTCAGGAACGTCCTTGGAATAGATTATGGATTCTTTAAGAAAAACAACAGAGAAGCCTCCCTGCTGCGCTACCTTTGACACGGCGTCATTAATCTCGGCCATCATAGTGTCATTTATCTTCTTTTGTTGTTCAAGGACTAGGGCTTTAAAGTTCTGTTGCTCAAGCTGATAGGCCTGAAATTTGGCCCTAATTTGGTCTTCTATCTTCGTTTTATCTTCTTCTTTGAGACTGGCTTTGCCTTTTTCCAGATTTTCCTGAAGTTGTCTGATTTCGGTTTCCAGCGTCTTCATGTTCGCTGTGGGTTCGGATTGGAATTTTCTAAGTTCGTCCAAGGCTAATTTAATTTTTTGGGATTTATTAGAAATATCAGTCATACTTACGTCAGCCATTTTAAGGCCCTGAGCCTGAGATTGAACAGCCAAACCGACGATAAGTAAAATGGAAATACTTAATGTTAATACAAGTTTCATAACATTTTTTTCTCTCATTGCATCTTCCCCTTGTTTGAGATTAAAACTTCGCAGAGCATACTCTAAAGCCAGCCGTGTGTCTATCATGAACGCTAAGGGCCGGCATCGACAGAACGGAGGACAGGATGAAATTCTTTTGTGGAATGATTTTATCGTTGCTGGTCACAGGAACTTGCATGAACTCCGCTTATGCAGGAGATTTTGGCCTGGCGGAAAATATCTTGTCGCAATATGGCGCGGTCAAATTCGAAAACCATTACACGAGGGTTCCAACAACAGGAAAGTTAATTTCCATAAAAATAACCGATGGGGGTAAGATCTTTTATATATGCAGGGAAAAAAATGGTTATGCGATTTATAATCTTGAAATCCGCCCTTTAGAAGGCTTTAAGGACAAAATAGAACAGGATCTCAAAAACAAACCTCAGAAACTGGAAAAAATACACCCGGATGAATTGCTGCTCACCAAAGAGAGGCATGATTACGAAGTCAACAAAAGGCTGAATAAATATAGTGAAGCCGTGTGGATCAGGAATGAGATAGTGGTTCCACCATCTCACTAAGGTTGAACGGACATAGTTCTGAGGGTTGGTGATAGGATGACCAATGAACCTGAAATGATCGATTTGTTGACAATTGGTACTTCGACATTTTCCTTAAGAGTTCTAATCAGGCTGAAAAATTCGTAGATAATTGTCCATCTTGAGCTTTTCCCGAGTTCGTTTTGAACTCATGTAACGTATTTTTCCAAATACTGAACGTTCAGGCCCCCAAGGTCGGTCATATCGTCCCAAGGCCCAGAATATACCGGTATAGGAATTTGGGTTTCTACCATCCAGGGCGTATTTGTTATTTAATTCTATCATTATTTCAAGGGCATTCTGAGGCGTGACAGTCCATTCAAGGATTTTCTTACCCCAAAGCATTCTTAAGTAATTGTGCATTGTTCCAGTTGATAAAAGCTGTCGTTGGGCCGAGTTCCAAATGACGTCGTGTGTTTCCGCTTTTTCCAGGACTTCAAGATCATAGAGGTATTCTCTCGCGTCAATTTGATGATCGGACAGAGTTTTTTTGGCCCATTCCGGCAGAGATTCATAAGAGTCATAATCATTTCTCAAGGAACACATATTGTAGCCAAGTTCACGCCATGTAACCAGTTCATCAAGAAATGCTTCCGCATTCTCGCTTACCCCCCACCAACCCGATCTCTTACCATCTGTTCTTGAGGAAAGTTTATCCGGAGTCCAATCTTCCGTTCGCATCAGATCCCAAAATATTTGATGAATGGATATGTGTCCCCAGTGAAGGTATGCGGATAATCCGCTAGTCGCTTCAATGTCAGGTTCATTTCTATCACTCGCGTAGTTGTGGAGACGCTGATCTAGAAAAGCGCACAAAGTCTCGGAAGCGGTTTTTGCTCCACCCTGTTTTAAAGCAACCTGAACGTCGTGATCGATTGGGATACGAGACAAATCCCTCCGCGACGAGTTGAGCAGAGAATCTTCAATCGGCTCCCACCTTTTAAAAATATCCACAGGAATTGTTTCCAAAGCAGGCAGTTTCCGATAGGTCACGGGCGCGCTGCTGGGAGAGTCCAATAGATATTTCGGCAAATGCTGCTGTAGGTGTCTCCGGAAGGAAAATGCGCTTGTGAAAACCCTATCAGTTTTAAATAGTGGGAACAATCCATTTGAATCGACCAGATCCATCCGGCAGGTTACTTGTGATGAAGCTGCAAATATCATTTTGGGCAGAAAAAAGCTTGGGAAATGGTCGGTAATTACGATGCATGCGTTTGCGGACAAAGCCTTCAGAAGTCCTTTCCCCGCGTTGGGATAAGGCTCGAGGTAAGGATAGTACAAAACTCCGGAGTCTTTTAGTGCGTCTCGATTGTCTCTCATGCCATCCATGACAAAGTTGTGAAACCTGTCACTCGCCCATTTGTGGCCTGACCTGAGGGCTTCCAGGATGAGCAAAGGCTTTCCAAGTTGTTGAGCCCACATGATGGCCGTATCAAGACTGAAATTCCATTGAACTCTGCGGCTCGAAATCATCCAATAGACTACAAACGCTCCATTTTCATTTACCGATCGATCAGTTAAGGTTCTAACTCTGTAATCCGGAACATTGAACATGTGTCGGTTCCCATTTCAAATATTTTGGGGTTTGTTTAACATTGTATCGTAGATATGAATATTGGATCTATAATTGCCAGTTTTTTTGAAAAGATACGACTTGGAGGATTATTTTAGCATGTTTATTGTGTTTGAGGGTATTGACGGAAGTGGAAAGAGCACGCAAGCCCTTCTGCTAGCGAATCTCTTTAAATCCAGGGGAATCGATTTTGTCCTCACAAGGGAGCCCTCCGGTGGAAAAATTGGAAAAAGACTAAGAAGTCTTTCGGTTAGACTTTCTCCTGAAGAAGAATTCACGCTTTTCCTTGAAGACCGCGTGGATCATGTCAGGACATTGATAGCGCCCGCGTTGGAAGCAGGCAAACATGTAATTTGCGATCGTTATTACTACTCTTCCGCAGCTTACCAGGGCTCACAAGGCTTGGATCCTGTTGGGATTCTCAAAAAAAATCAATCGCTGGCGCTAGTTCCCGACATTGTTTTTCTAATTTGCGTTTCCGTGGAAACAGCCCTTGAGCGAATAGGCAAGTCACGGCCTGCCGGATATTCCATTTTTGAAAAGAGAAGAGACCTTGAAGCTGTATCAGCTATTTATGACACGTTCGACGAACCTGTCATAAAAAGGATTGACGGTAACCAATTAGCTTCTGAGGCGCACGCTGAGATTGTCCGCTGGCTGGAACTGAAAGGGGTTAAATTCTGATTTCATAATATCGTCTTATTCATCTTGAAGACTTCAACCTGCGCAAGTTATGGGCTTAAGCGTTTTACGGCTCATTCCGGGCAGCCCGTCGAGACGGTGCCGACTGAAAAAGTTCACTATGTGAGAATAGTATTCCTCGGGTTGCTCATCGTAAGTGTTATGGCCACAATTAGGAAGGACTGCCAGTTCCCCTTGAGCAAGATTTCGATAAAAGGCTACCCCCTGCTCAACTTCGAAAAGGAAGCTCCTGTCTGGATAAAGAACCAGAGTTGGACAATTTACCAGCTTAAGAATCGGCCTGAGATCAAAAAAATCTTTTCCGTAAGCTCCTCCAAATTGACAAAACTTAGAATAAAATGTCCTGGTTTTTTCTCCATGCCAACCTGTTAATTTCTCCTGTAGTTGAGGTTCCAACTGATCAAAAGTCTTGGTAAATTTCGATAGATTGAATTCGTGCATAGTAGAAGCGCTGTAACATAGTGTGCTTGATATGACCATGTTCTTGATTCGATCTGGATATTTTGCCGCATAATGCGCGGCCAATACTCCTCCCTCGCATTGACCTACGACATAAAAGGAATCA
Organism: Desulfomonilaceae bacterium; assembly: GCA_041662605.1. Classification (NCBI taxonomy): domain Bacteria; kingdom Pseudomonadati; phylum Thermodesulfobacteriota; class Desulfomonilia; order Desulfomonilales; family Desulfomonilaceae; species Desulfomonilaceae bacterium. Next base: position 123,920 of record JBAZSD010000005.1, on the reverse strand, counting down.
AGGCCGAGCCAATCACGGAATGATTCAAGCTCATTTATGCTTTTTTCCACGAATTCATCGCTAACATAAAAATCAAAGAAGTCCGGTCCTTCTTCTGATTGTCCATACCCTCGTCTATCATAGCAAATCGGCTTGTATCCACTATCTACCAGTTGTGGCAATATTTTATTCCACATCTTGGTACATCCGAAACCATGATGTAGCAACAGAAGGGGGGCTCCATGGCCATGAATTTCGTAGTACAGGTTTATTCCGTTTATATCGACGAAAGACATGATGATGCGCGATCCTCCCTTTTTTCCAGTGAATCCAATATCAATAAATTATCTCTTTTCAGTCTGAAGTATGTTTGCACGGGTGTTCGGCTGAGGTAATATGTTAGTGTATAGGACTTGCGATCATTGTAATGGTCAGGCAGGGTTTTTGCAATTGATTTCAAAAGTTGGGAATCAGGATGGCTATAATTGTGAAGACTTCATGGCGGAGAGAGAGGGATTCGAACCCTCGGAACACCTTGTGGGCATTCACGCGATTTCCAGTCGCGCCCCTTCGGCCACTCGGGCATCTCTCCATTACCATAAAGAATAATTATATAAACAGAATTGATTCTCTGGTCAAGGAGATTTAGTGGAACAATCCAGCCACAAAAAAACGAAATCCGGGTTTGTCGCTATCGTCGGTCTACCAAATGTTGGTAAATCCACCCTCGTAAACCGTCTTTCGCAGACCAACCTCTCAATTGTCACGCCAAAAGCCCAAACCACCCGGAACACCATATCGGTGATTCTTACCCTTCCAGACGCTCAGATCATATTTCAAGACACACCAGGATATCATGAGGCGACCACCGCCCTTAACCAGGCCTTTGTTGAATCTGTATCAAGGACAATAAATCTCACGGACATCATATTGTTTGTCATGGACGGAACAAGAAAGAAATCTCGTGAACTGGATCAGATTGAACAGCTTGTAAGAAGTTCCGGCAAACCTACCATTCTGGCTGTTAATAAAACGGACACCATGGAACAAAGCATTGCTGAACTCTTGATTTCCGGGCTGGCTCAAAGTGGGACATATCAAGCGGTTCTGGGGATAAGCGCTATCACGGGACAAAATTGTGATCTTCTTCTGGAAAAACTTGTTGATATCTTGCCCGAAGGTCCATTTTTGTATGAATCAGATGATCTTAGCGATATGCCGGAGCGATTTTTCGCCACGGAATTGATCAGGGAACAGATCTTGAACCTATTGGGCCAAGAAGTGCCTCATAAAACTGCCGTCGCTATCGAAACTTTCAAGGAAATGGAGAATCGAGTCTTGATCCAGGCAAATATTCATGTGGAACGGGACAGTCAAAAAAAGATTTTAATTGGTCGTAACGGAGCAATGATAAAGAATATAGGAACCCTAGCACGACAGAAAATTCAGGAGTTTTTGGATGTTCCCGTGAGGCTCGAGTTATTTGTTAAAGTTTCGCCAAACTGGACCAAGAGCATTACCAAATTAAAAGAATTCGGCTACCTGGATTCCAAATAGACTTTTAAACGACAATGACAGTCAAGCCTTTGATGAATCAATCCAGCTTTACCGAAAGCCGATCCGCCAATTTTGTTATCTCAGGGGAAAGTTCAGTTTGAGGTTGTTTTCCAGCTTTCCGAAGAATTCTAAATAATGTTATTTGCGCCTCACCAAGTTGCAATGAAATGTCAAGATCTTGGGCCATATCCAGAAATCTAAATATTTCTGATAAAATCGAGTCCTCAGAACCGTTTTTCCCAAGTTTATTTACTAGAACTACTATGTGCTGACTGATCAGTTTTTGAGCCGCGCTGAGATCCAGTTCTATTTTCCAAAAATTTGTGTCAGTGAGCACAGACTCTAATCCTTCAGGAAAAATTTCTTGAGAAAGTTTTTCCAGCTCACGAAGAAACCGTCGATTCAGAACAAATCTAGCGGCGGCTCGGAATGTATCGGGCAGTCTTGCGCCGTGACTAACGATCAATCGAGCGAAGTCTTCATTTTTCTTGTAGAAAGTACCAAGGACTGCCGCCTGCTCCTGGAACATTTTTTTGGTCACGGCCTCTAGAAGCCGCGTTCTCTGTTCGATAAAGAGATCTTTGAAGGCGAAATATTTGTGCGGGAAATATTTGTCCAATTTGCGTATTAATTCCGTGGATGAATCTTTCTTGAAGCAGTTGATCAGGTCCTTTTTAAGATCCTCGTAAACGAGTTGGCCTCCAGAGTAAGCCTGCACTGAGCATCGAAGATCCACAGCTCCAAAATACAGGACAGTGAAAACCACTCGCTGTTCTCGTAGGGTTACTGTGCTCTGAATTCTAGATTGGCCTATCAGCAATATGCGGTCGCCGAATTCTTCTCTCGTGAAATCAATGAGACGCACTTTATACACATAGACTGTTTCAGATACATGAGGTGTGTCGAAAAGGGTGGAAATGGCCACATGCGCCGCGACTTGAGAGAGGTCAACGATCATTGGCGCGACCTTGTCCATGTACAGTTCATCACCATGAATATGTGACTGAGTGTTGCTCACCGCTGGGGAAAGCCCACGAAGAAATTCGTTGATCAATCCTGGATCATAGGACCCGGCAAATTGGAGCGCTCTTGCCGCATAGGCCAGTATCTGCAAAGTTTCTATACCGGTTATGTCATCAAAAAACCACCCACAACTAGTATACATGAGCATTCTGTTTCTTTGCATTTCCAAAAGACTGAGAGCTTCTACCGATTCATTAGGAGTAAATTCACGTTTACTGTGAGTTTTCAAGAATAAGGTTGTTCCCGAACGGTCTTCCAACAGCAGATCTATGTAATCCTCTCGTGCGGCCCATGGATCGTTGAACAGCTCTGCTCCACGTTCCTCGAAATATTTATCAATCCTGTCGCGCACAAGATCAAGAGAACGCCTCAACGGTGCTCTCCACGCCTGATTCCATCCGGGTTTTTGACCTGTCGAACAACCGCAGTCTCTCATCCAACGACCAACTCCGTGAGCGCAACTCCATGAGCTTTGTTCAACGATTTCCACCTGAGCTGTAGGAACAAAATTGGCCAAAAATTCGCCATAATTCGTTAACTTGATTCCCGGTTCATTCAACAGTTGTTCTACGGCGAACGCAAGCGCCATTTCTCCAAATCGATGATGATGCCCATATGATTCACCGTCTGTAGCAATGTTTACAAGTTGCGGCCAAACGCGTTCATCCGAAAAAGCTCGAACCAGACGATCCTTGAAAGTCGTCCCGTTATTGAGCAATCCTTCAAAAGCAATTGCCTGGGATATCGGGCCATCGTAAAAAAAGATAGTGATCTTGCTCCCATTCGGCAGAGAACATATATAAGGCCTCGACGGATCTATAGGAACAGCATTTACCGTATGCCAATAATCATTGGATCTTTCTCTAAAGCGCGCGGCTTGCTGTGGCGAAAGAATAGTAAAAAGGATACCTTGATCAACCAGTATTTCAAGAGTCTCTGAGTCTATAGCTGTTTCAGGAAGCCACATACCCTCCGGGTCGCGCTTGAACCGCTTCTTGAAATCCCTGATGCCCCAAACCACCTGTGTGATTTTGTCCCGACTGGTCGCCAAGGGCATTATAAGATGATTGTATGCTTGAGCTATCGCATTTCCGTGGCCAGATCTTTGAATTTGTGATTTTGCGTCCGCATCCAGAATCGCTTCATACGCCGCTAAGTCATGTTTTTCCATCCAGGAAAGAAGGGTGGGACCAAAATTGAAGCTTAAATGTTCATAGTTGTTTATTACTTCACGGAGCCTGCCTTGACTGTCCAGCAGACGGGCTTCAGAATTTGGTCGATAGCATTCATATGAGATTCTCTCGTTCCAGTCGTGAAAAGGATGGGCCGATTCCTGTTTTTCAACCTCTTCCAGCCACGGATTTTCCCGGGGGGGCTGATAGAAATGCCCGTGAATACAAATGCATCTGGCGCTAGACCCTTCCATCAAAAAACCTCGCCAACATGGACATTAACAAAAAAACCCACCTTTCTTATAAAGCTAGGGTGGGTTTAGATTCTACCAGGAAATTAACTGATTGAATAATTTGTTAAAACTTGCTTATTTCTAACGATGGTATGCCGCTTTCTTGTAAGTTTTGTTCTTCTTGTTAAATGATTTTTTGTAAGTTTTAGTTGTCTTGTTTTTGTAGACTTTATTTTTTTTGTTTGTTTTTGATGAGTTGGACAATTTGGATGTAGTCTTTTTGTCAGAGCTTTTTGTTAGGCTACTCGAGGCTGTTTGTTGACGTGTTTTCTGAAAAGCTTTCGCCAACGCGTCATATGGTTTGGAGTCAGCCAATTTGAAATTATTCAGGGACAGATTATCGCTTGTCACGCCTGCAAGCGCCTGACCTGAAAAACCAGCAAATAGGCATACAACAACAAAAGATACCAGTATAGGTAATCTTGTCATATTTTCTATCTCCTGTTGACATAGATTTGTAGTAACCATACCAAATTTAACGGTAAACGTCAATCAATAAACAAAAGATATGCTTTACAGTATGTTAAACCGATTATAGATAATGAGAATCACCAAAGGTACCGCTGCAGGGCTAACATTAGCGCAAGACCGATTATTACGGCTACCGATACCACGACAAGCAGGTCAGGCAAAGCCGAAAAGACGGCCTCGCCCTTGTTGATATGCACCCTCATCCTGATGAAACGAACTCCTGAAACAATGATCATGAATCCAGCAAGAATAAAGCAGAGTAGGCTCAAATACATCGCGCTGTTCCCGTGGTTTTGGGCGCTCGCGCCTTCTTCAAAAGCGAGGAGATGTCTAAGAAATATTTCGAATTTTTCTATAACGAAGCCAAACGCGAGGAGAGATATACTAGTTCGGGACCAGGACAAAAATGTCCTTTCGTTTGCCATGTGTGTCCGCTGCCAAGCGAGAAAAATCCTGTCATCGTCTTTTACAGCCGGCGGTTTAGAATCCATGTCCTGATTTCGTAATAAAACCATGACTTTTTCGAGAAAACTCAACTTTGCCTCCGAAAATATCACAACCCGACTATTCACAACATAACATCGAAACCTGCGGTCGTATATGGTCTTGCAAAATCTCTCTTATACGTGATGATTTCTGACAAGATTAATAACGAAATTTACTGATTAATAAAATGAGGCAGGGTGGTCTGGAGCAATTATTTTAGAATTTATCCGTAAAAGTAATCTGTCGGATTGAGATCTGAGGCCAGCATTGTCAGGGCGCTAAGATGTCATCCCCTGAATCAACAGCCTGACTCGCGTGTCTCAAATCTCAAATCCTTGAGTCTTGTTTGTGCTATAAATAAGCTAGAAACTTATTTTATTCTCGTTTTTTCTTTCTTTTCCTTCTTTACTTTTTTCTCTTTGGCTTCTCCTTTGACCTTGGCTTTAGCCTTCATCGGTTTGCAGGTATACACTGGTCCGCAGTAGTAGCCATAACAAGGAGGAGCGCAAACTGGAGCATTACAAGCTTTTGCGCCGCTTCCAAAGAACGGCATGTTCAAATTAAAAAAGGCCGATGCCGGCTGAGCATAGAGCCCGGCCACGATGCCAAGGGAAACTGTGAGAGCGATTATTACAAGCAGCTTCTTCATTTTCCGTTACTCCCTAAATGATCAAAAATCGTTTAAGGGGATGATACGGTTCTATTATCATATAGGAGCGGAATTTGTCTATCTATTCAATGACCATTGATTCCTGTTGCGACACATTCTTATCAAGAAAGCTCATAAATTCTTGCGATTTTCTGACGGGCGCATTAAAACAATTCAAACGAAGGCATCATCAACATAATCATAATTATGTCAAATTAATGAAAGGCGTATTATCGCCATGATCATAGTGACTGGCGGAGCGGGTTTTATCGGGAGCAATCTAGTCTGGGAGCTTAACCAGCTTGGTGAACAGAATATATTGATAGTCGACCATCTCGGGTTAGAGGAAAAATGGAAGAATCTCAGAAGGTTAAGATTCCTTGATTTTGAATCCAAGGACGCCTTTATTTCCAAGGCCGAGAAGGGACTGTTTGATCATCAGACCTGGGCCGTTTTCCATTTGGGCGCGTGCAGTTCCACGACTGAGAAAGACGCCGATTATCTCATGGAGAATAATTATGAGTATTCTAGGCGGTTGGCCATGGTTTTTGCGGGAAAACCAGGGCTCCGTTTCATTTACGCTTCCAGCGCGGCCACTTATGGCGATGGCTCTACAGGATACTCAGATGAATTGACGCCTGGTCCGGAACTTCTACCATTGAACATGTATGGTTATTCCAAGCATCTCTTCGACTGTTGGGCGCAAAAAACAGGTTTCCTGAAAAGAGCAGTGGGCCTGAAGTATTTCAATGTTTTCGGGCCTAATGAGTATCACAAAGCCGACATGCGAAGTGTGGTCATTAGGGCGTATTTACAGGCCAAAAAGACGGGAGTTATCAGGCTTTTTAAATCCTATCGCCACGATATCGGAGATGGGGAACAGCGTCGTGATTTCATCTATGTCAAGGACGCTGTCAATGTTACTCTATTTTTCCTTGAGAATCCTGAAGTTAACGGCCTGTTCAATGTTGGAACAGGGCAGGCGAATACATTCAACAGCTTGGCGCGTGCTGTTTTTTCAGCTCTTGATATGCCGAATAATATTGAATATATCGATATGCCTGAGGGGCTTGAAAAACGTTATCAATACTACACTTGCGCTGAACTTGACAAATTAAGGGCGTCAGGGTTTCGTGGAAATTTTCATGACTTGGAAGACGCTGCACGAGATTATGTTCTAAACTATCTTGAGAAAGGCCATGAAATTGAATGACATGTCTCTCCTCAAGATCCAGAGGCGTATAGTTATTTCTCCCAAGGTAGAATTTAAGGATTTGTTTGAAAAATTCAGAACCCAAACATAACTTCACTTACCTTCAAATTGTTTACTACCTCGGTAACGCCAGGATACTGTCCCGCAAGTTTTTCCACCTTGTCTCGATCTTTTCGATCACCAATTTTTCCTGATATTGTAACCACACCACCTGCTTCCATTTTAATTTCCAAATTTCGTGTTACAGAAGACGACAGTTTACGCCTAATATTGGTTTCAATTCGTTTGGCTATTGACAAGTTTCTAAGATTGTCCTTGAGCGATTCTTCGTCCTGGGGCATTTGAATTTTATCTATGGCGTCTATAACTATGTCGGCAGCGTCCCCGGAAGAATAATGAGCCGTATTCATGATCATGTCATAAAGCGACCATTCATTGGGATCACTCCTAAAGATAGATCTAATAAGACTTTCCCTTTCATGATCGTATTTGCGTACAAAGTCTTCAGCTTCCTGTTTGTCAAAGCGGTACCTTTCCATTATTCTCTGGACCCTGACACCAAATGGCGCCACTACACGGCAACTGAAAACACCTGGAATGTCCTTAAGAATAACTTGAGCGCCGCGACCCACGATAACTACATCTCCCTGGCTTGCTTTTTCGTAAGTCAACGATTCAAATAGACTCGTATATGAAGGCCTGTCGAAAAAAATTCTTTCGAAAAAACCCGGCCCGTGTTCAGTTTCATATAGGGAACATGCGCGACTATATTCCGGGTCGCAAGTTTGCGCCATCTGGTGAACCTGATCTCGACCTACAAGCTCTAAGCCCATTCTGCGAGCTACCGTAGCCGCTATAACATCCGCGTAAGAACCCACAAATCTTGATATCGTGACTATTCGCATTGTTTGCCTCACCTATATTCGTTGGAACAGGTCGATTCACGATCCCCGTTAAAAGGTCGAAGATTATTTGAAATGTTAATTCTGAACTCTGTCAACAACTTTCTCTATCTCATTCATAAAAAAACTTCTGTCATGTGGAATTTTAGACCCTGGTCAGTATTAAACCAGCCAAAGGAGGCAGTGTCAGTTCCAAGTACTGTTCGTATCCGTGGCAAGGTCCCGGTTTGGCGTTCAGATAGGTTCCATTTCCAAGGTTGCTCCCCCCGTAATATATGGAGTCTGAATTTAGTATTTCCTTATACGCAGTCAATTCAGGCACACCGACTCTATAACCCTCCCGGACAACTGGCGTAAAGTTTAAGAGGCAAATTACATATCCCTCTCGACTTCTCCGGATGTACGCCAGGATACTGTTAAGGTAATCGTTGCAATCTATCCATGAAAAGCCCTCCGGCCGACAATCCAATTCCCATAAGGCTTTGTTGGAAATATAAAGATTTCCCAAATCTTCAAGAAATAAAGAGATCTGGGCATGGTATTCCTGTTGGATCAGATCTCTTTCCAGGGTTGATTCATGACTCCACTCATTCCATGTTCCCAACTCAGCTCCGGCCATTAGCAGTTTTTTTCCTGGATGAGTGTACATATAAGAAAAAAGCAGCCGTAAATTAGCGAATTTCCGCCATTCATCACCCGGCATTTTGCGCAACAGAGACCCTTTCCCATAAACAACTTCATCATGGGATAACGGCAGCACAAAGTTTTCACTATATGCGTACATCATTGAGAAGGTAAGGTCATTATGGTGGAAACACCTGTGTACTGGATCCTTTGAGAAATAATTAAGTGTGTCGTGCATCCAGCCCATGTCCCATTTGAATCCAAAACCAAGTCCTCCAAGGTAGGTCGGCGTGGTTACACCCGTCCAGGCCGTAGATTCTTCCGCCACAGTGAAACATCCTGGAAATTTACCATATACCATGGCATTAAATTCTTGGATAAATTCAATAGCTTCCAGGTTTTCGTTTCCCCCATATTTATTAGGAATCCATTCTCCATCAGATCGATTGTAATCCAGATAAAGCATGGAAGCTACAGCGTCTACGCGAAGGCCGTCAATATGATATTTGTCAAGCCAGAACAGGGCGTTACTTACAAGAAAGTTTCGCACTTCATTACGGCCATAGTTGAAAATTAGGGTTCCCCATTCTTTGTGCTCCCCCTGCTTGGGATCATCGTGTTCATATAAAGCCGTTCCGTCGAACCATCGCAGGCTGTAATCATCTTTCGGAAAATGAGCTGGGACCCAATCGAGTATTGCTCCTATGCCATTTTGATGTAACGTGTCTATAAAGAATTTGAAATCGTCCGGTGAACCGAACCTGCTGGTAGGAGCATAATAGCCTGTTACCTGATAACCCCAGGATGCGTCGAATGGATGTTCCATTATCGGCATGAGTTCCACGTGCGTGAAGCCGTATTTTTTTAAATGCGCTACTAGTGGCCCCACCATCTCACGATAAGTCGCCCATCGATTCCCTTCCTCCTGTATTAGCATCCACGAACCGAGATGAATTTCATATATGCTCATAGGTGATGAGAAGTGATCGAGACGCTTTCTATCTTCCATCCATTGAGAATCATCCCAATTATAAATGTCCACATCCCATATCCTGGACGCTGATCCCGGCCTTAATTCCATCCCAAACGCAAAAGGGTCGGTCTTGATTCTGATTTCATTCGAATTCGATAGAATCTCATATTTGTAGAGAACCCCTTGTTCAAGCCCAGGGATAAAAAGCTCCCAGATACCAGAAGTTCCCATGCTTCTCATTGGGAAAATGCGCCCATCCCAATTGTTGAAATCTCCAACTACGCTGACTCTCTTAGCGTTTGGGGCCCAAACGGCAAATGATACCCCTGACACCCCATTCATGGAACGAGGATGGGCGCCCATTTTCTCATACAAATTGTAATGCGTGCCTTCTCCGAGATAATACAAGTCCTGGTCGCCCAAAGTCGGCATAAATCTGTACGGCGAATCAAATGTCCAGGAAAGTCCGCTGGGAAAATTGAACCTCACCAAATAATCCAGAGGCAAAGATTCATCACTGAGCCATAGCCAGAAAAGCCCCTGAGCTTCCGCGCCATGCAATTGAAAAATTTCCCCACCAATTATAACTTCCCCTGAAATCGCGTCAGGGTGATAAAATCGGAAAATGAGTCCATCATGTCCGTTAATTCGAACTGGATGCGCTCCAAATACACTATGAGGGTCTGAATGTTCAACAGACAATATTCGCTGAATATCTTCAGCGGAGATACCGGTCAACAGTTCTTTCGAAAGCATAAGAACCTCTGAAACGCTTCTGTAGGGAGATCTCCGGCGTCTGGTCGCCTCAGTCTTGTAAAAGAATGATTAAGATTAAAAATATTAGTCAAGATATCGGGAAGATTAAGGATCAATCTGCTCCGTTAGGCGCTGGTATGTTTTCAGGTTTTACATAAAGTATCCTGTGGCAACTGGGACAGAAAACGAATTCTTGCTGCCGTAGGACCCTTATCCCCAATTGTGGAGGTACTGAAATGTGGCACCCATCGCAAGATCCATTAATCATTTCAACAATGGCGTTACCTCTTGATCTTCTTACTGTAGAATAGCGTTTATAGTATTCTTTGTTAACATTTGCGGCCAGTTCTTGTTGTTCGACCTTCAAGGACTTCAAAGCTTTGGTGGCGTTTGAGAGTATTTTTTCGGACTTTGATTTTTTTTCTACCAAGGCTTTTTCGCAATCTTCGTACTCAGCTTGTTTCTTTTCCAGATTTTTTTTCGACTGTTCAACACTATTCATCAATTCCAGCATGTTTTCCTCAATTTCCCCGGACACCTTTTTCCCGAGACGTATTTCTCTAGAAAGGGCTTCGTGTTCTTTGAGGTTTTTTATGCTCAAAAGCCTACGCTCAGATCGTTTGATCTTTTCTTGTTCCACTGTCAATTCGGATTCTTTTTTTTGAAGTTCTTTTTCGGTGATTTCTAACGTGTCTTGAGTTTCAGATATTTCATGTCTCAATGTTACGAGATTCCTCGCCATTTCTTGCAGCTCTTTGGGGAGCTGATCTAGGACCATCTCGTGTTGGTCAACTTGAGACTCTATGTCCTGAAGTCGCATCAGCAGTTGCAACTGTTCTATCAATTGATAATTCCTCCTCGCTCTTCAAAGCGTATATCGGTGAAAGGATCTTTTTCGGCCTCAAAAGGGCACAACCTGATTTTCCAACCGAGCCTGGAAAATTCAGCTTCAAATTTTTTCTGCATCAGTTTAATCGCGAACTTTTCCAAGCCAAAATGTCCGGCGTCTATGACACAGATGTTGGATTCCTGACTCTCCAAAGCGCCATGATAACGAACATCTCCGGTGATTAACACGTCCGCCTCGGCTGAAATCGCCTCCTGGAGGTAGCCCATACCACTTCCGGATACAAGGAATATAGTAGAGACACTTCTGTCCATACGTCCAACGACCCTTACAGAATCCAAATTAAAGATTTGGCAGAGTTTGTGAGACAGGTGGGATAGGGTTTCGGGCTCGGACAATCTACCCAGACGCGAACAAGGCGCGTTTTTTGGTGTTTGAATGTCGAGAAGATCGAGCGCATTCGCCAGATAGTCGTTCAAACCGCCCTCAGCAGCGTCCAAATTGGTGTGGAGACTAAGAATATCTACTCCTGCTCTCACCGCGTCAAGAATAGTTTTCCCTGTAATATCTGAAGCCAGGATTTTCTTGATAGGCTTCAACAAAAGTGGGTGATGGGAAACAAGCAGGTCACAACTGTTTTCAGCAGCGAAACCGACAGCGTCAATTGATGCGTTCAGACTAAACGCCATGGCGTTTATCGATCTCGAAAGATTACCTATCTGAATTCCGCTGTTATCCCAAGGTTCCTCACACTCGAAGGGGAACAGCGTGTCAGCCAACTGCTGAATATCCGAAAGGGTGGGCGCCATTAAATCAGTTTAACCAAAGTCGCAGTTTAAAAGATTGTTGTTCACAGCTCTTGTCCCAAACAAATCGCTCGGGCAGGTAAATGAATGGATCCTGCCGAAGTCGTGAGACTTGTTCATAATCAGGAAAAAGCGTGCGCCACAAAAAATCACGGGGAGCCTTGATGAGCTCCCCGTGGGAAAAGAACAACCTGATATGTGTGACAAACAAGTCTCATAAAAACTTCCGAAAAAGTGGTGGGCCCACCTGGATTCGAACCAGGGACCGACCGGTTATGAGCCGGGAGCTCTACCAGCTGAGCTATGGGCCCTTACATCGTAAATTTTCATTTTATATAAATAAGACCGTTTCGTCAACTAGCAAGAAACAAAAAAATGAATCGCTCATTTGCGATTCATTTTTGATAAGCAAGGTTAGCTCGATAAAATCAATATCCCCACCATCCTCTATACTGACCCTGATTCTGCCACTGATTGTAGACGCTACGGCGATACTGATCCTGGCCTGCAGCTTCTGAATAAGGCATGACCGTTTCCCTACCCTCAATTTCTTTTACTTCCGCCATAGTAATTACAGCTTTGTCTAGTAACGCCTTTCTTTTCTTCAGTATGTTGGGGGCGTCTTTATGTCGACTGGATTTTTCCGCTTGTAAACAATGTTGAAGTTCACTAAATAGCTTTGTTTCGACATTTATAAGATTACGCAATTCTTTTCTCTTGCTGATTAGTAAATCTTCCTTGACTTGCAAAGCATGAGAAATCTGGGCAGCGATAGTTTCAGAAGAGCCGGGATTTACAATGGGCTTTTTAATTATTCGTTCTATAGGTGTTTGTTCCAGGCTGGTGAACCCATCAAGTTTATCCTTCATCTCCTGGTACAATTGTTCCCACTGGCCTTTAACCTGTTCGCAATCAGTTTCCCTATTTTGAGCCAGCGCTGAGTTCTTGTCGCATAAAATTAACAATAAACAAAGAAACAGAATGGATCCCGCACGCTTGCCCAGAATTTGCAGCCGTTGCTTCACAGCGCCTATCTCCTTTCACCAATGCACTGGCAGAATACTAGTGCAATTAAATCAATTGTTGCAAGATCATATTAAACTATTTTGAGACTTTTTTCCAGAAACTTTGAATACCTGATGTCATGTTTATCAATTAATGACTTTGACGTATTAATTTCTATTACGCTCTAATAACTTAATTAGCTTTGTTACCACGTGAAACTTGTTCCATTATATATGACATCTTTTCAGAGATTGCGTGATATATCCCGCCCCTGTCGAAAGATTCCCTCAGCAGTTCTATAAATTGGTCGAAAGCGCCCTCAGTATCCAGTATAAATTTGGCGTTTTGGGCTTCTTCTGGGGTATACTCACCTTTTTCATTGCTCGCCACGTCTTCAAACATCATTCTAAAACCCTTTTTGTCACCCCAAAAGACAATAATATTGTCCATATATTCGTTGATGCTCTCAATTTCTTTGATCAATTCCTCGCGGCTCATTGATTCGTAATCCATAATTGCTCCTCAATCATTCAGAATATTACGGGCAGTTCATTAATTTCTTTTAGATCCTGCCTGTTCAATGAACTTGAAATACTTTCTTCCCACCTGAAAAAACTGCGAGACAGGTTTTCTACCTTTTCAAGTGTCCCAGAGATTTCTTGGGCTAGAATTCTATCATGATTCTTGTTCGCTCTTTCAAGCTTTTCATTCAAGTGATTGATTAGTCTACGCGCTTGTTCAGGACTCTCCAAATAGATCTGAGGATCATACTGTTTGTCAGCACGCTCCTTTGGACTCCACCTGGTTCTTATATCGTTGATATGTTCTCGTAGCATCAGGAAACATTCCTCAAAAAAAAGGCCAATTACTCTCTTGAGATAAATTAAGTCAGCAGATTTCAGAAAAAAAGAGACTGTTGGCCAATAATATCTTAACGACCGCTAAAATTCAAGGCGCTCTTAAATTCACACTAAAGGATTTCTAACTTCTTGAAACGTGAATAGACTATATGGTAGAATTTCTTTATATAATTGAATTGGGTGATTCCATGCGACTTTTAAAAGCGTGTTCATTTATTTTTTTGGTTTTGTTCATGATTTTGGTTGAAGGTCAATTGGGATTAACCAATCAAGTTTGGACAAAGTGTCATATAACCTGCCGATGTCTCAATGATAATTCCGTGGGGAACTTCTCATTCGTAATTCCCGTGGATCGATCCCCTGACATAGGGTTTGACGCTGATCTCGCCTGCAAGAGTTATGGTCATCAGATCTGTTCTGATGGGTGTAATGGATTGAAGTTTTCATACACCTATCAGGTCACTTCCCCCTAAGAACTGCAATTGAACCTGTGGAAACGCAATTAGACCCTTACTGGACAGATTTGGTTCAGCCAATCAGAGCGCGCCCCGGTTTTGAAATGGGATTTACGGTTCCGGTGTCCGTCCACGACCCAAAATGATTAAAACAGTAGCCACAGCCAGAATCACGCATCCAATAATAGCTTATGGTTCTGTGGCGAAAATACAGCAGGCTTAACAGGAAGCCGCACGAAACCACCAGTGCGATGGCAAACCAGTCACTATTCAGAATCTTCCACATCGTCAAAATACCGATCGATTATTGAATCGCGGATAGTTTGTCATGGTATTTGGACCGATTCATGAACGAAAAATAGAGAAGATAGTCTAGGGATTTCAACTTCTGCAGAGCTTGTTCCATCGTTTTTTTCGCCTCATCAGGTTTCCCCAATTTTTGATAAAACAGGGCTCTTTCAACCATTAAGGAGGCATTCGACAACTCGTAATACTTGGAAGCTTCCTGTATGTTTCCCACTTTCGCATAGATTTTACCAAGATCCAGAAGAGCCTTGATTTCTTCCTGTGTGTCCCCGGCCTCCCTGGATAGCCAAAGTGTCTTATAATCTCTGAGGGCGCTATCCATATTCAAACCCAACTTCCCAACCAGATATTTGATCTTTGGCTGTAGCGACCGATCCGAATTTTTCCCAAGCTGCTCGGCCCAAGTCAAATCTTCCAGAGCTTCGACCGTCTTTCCAAGATGGTCATAAATCCGCCCGCGTAACTGCAATGAGTCTGCTTTGCCCTCCTTGACGCCTAATTTTTCACGAAACGCTAGACTGATGTTGGCTGCGTTCAGGCCCCTTTCATAATCCCCAGCTTCGATGTAATTTCCGGCTAATCTGTCTAGGACAGGTATCATTTTTATTTCGTCATTTTGTTTTCTAAGCTTTCTTATTTCCAAAATGCCCTCAGAAATAGCTTTGGTTAGATCTCTTTTGGAAACTGCTCGCTCTATTGTGGGCCGCTTAGTGGTTAAGCTTGGAAGTGGCTTTACAGCGTCCGGATGAATTGACGCTGATAGAGTTTCTACGCGGGATGTAGAGTCTGAGGTCGCCTGAGCGGTTTTAGCTTTGCTATTAGCGGTTAAGTCCTGTTTGTTAACAATTGAAGAAGTGGAAGCGTTTGATTGGATCTTTGAATCGTTTTGCTTTACAATCGTCTCTGTTTTCATGTCAAAGACGGATTTTGCGTTTCCGTAATTGATTCGCTGCGCCTGTTCGTTTATTTTCACACCGACTGTTTTAGGTGGGTCAATTTTAACCTTAGTCTCCGCTGGCGCCTGAGAAATTTCAGACACCTTGTTTTGGTTTATCTTGACACTTTGGGGTTTTGCTGAAGCATTGACCAGTTGGGAAGCATTTTTTTTCTTTTCGAAAGAACCACTGGCTAGATCCTGGATACTCTGAGATAGGTCCGATTTCCCAGTTGAGTTTGCCAATTCTTCCGCCTGAACAAACAATGTTTTCGACTTCTCTTGCGCATTTTCGAGTTTTTTAAGTCTTGCCAGTTCAATGAGTGTCAGGATTCTTTCATCGGTCAATTTTAATGAAGAAAATATCTTCAAAGCGTTGATGATGCTTTCTTCCGCTTTCAGATAGTCGCCTCTGCGAACATAGATTCTTCCGATCTCCAGAAGAGCCCATCCTACAGCGCGATAATTCTTGTTTCGCTTTTCAAGCGCACGAATATCTTCAAATCTTATCATCGCCTTGTAATCATCTGATTTGTCTACAAAGTCTGATGCCTGACGAAGGATTTCAGCGGAGGCTTGTCCAAGATTGACTATCATTCGGTCTCTGACCTGTTTGTTCATGGCTTCGAACGATTCAGGCAGATTTAATTGAACAGGTTTTTGATCATTTTTCTTTGGAGATTGTTCAATGTAGTCCGGCCTCTTATTGGCATGAATTATCTCTCTAATTGGTTTGGCCGGCGTAGTGGCGATACTTTTGTGGGATTTTTCCTTCTGGTCGGCTATGGGCTCTCTTTGCAACGTGCGAGGCAAAACACGGGTAGGGTTCTGATCGAGAGAAGCTATTTTTTTCTCTACCAGTGCAATAATTTCCGGCTCCTTTATCACTCCTAAAGCCACCTGATACATTTTCAAAGCCTTATCTTTATCACCCAAATGCTCTAAAGACTGCCCCATAAACAGAAAGGACCGAGGATCTACCGGATGTAACGAAACAGCGCTGTCGAAATCCTGCACTGCGGCTTTGTGATCACCTTTGGCAGCTTTCGCTATTCCAATGTTCGTAAAAATCTTTCCTTCCAGTCCACCGTATTTTAAAGCTTCCTGAAAATCGGCAAGGGCCTCATCGTAACGACCCTGTTCCAGATAGACTACTCCCCTGTTATTTAGAGCATTAGTGTAATGTGGGTTGATCTCGAGGGATTTGTTATAATCGGCAAAAGCTTTGTCCAGTTCCCCTAGCCTTTTGTAGGCTACTCCCCTATCATTGTAATACTTGCATTCATCAGGTTTAATTTCCGTGGCTTTGGTGAACTCTTTCAAAGCCTCCCTGAAGTTTCCATTTTTCATGGCGATCAGGCCCAAATTGTAATACGGGCGGTCAGCCATTTCACTAACGCCTACCCCTGGAATTAACCAGACGAAGGTTAAGGCTAGAAATATCAGACTGTAGAATGATTTCATCTGGGATTTGCCTCTTAGCATTGTGAACGGTCGGACAAATCGCAAGAGACCGGATGTCATCCGGCCTCAGACAAGACAACTCTTAAACTGAGCGAGATTACCCCAGCATTTGCGGATTCATCCCGCCCGGAATACCATCATTGTTCGGTCTTGTTTTCAGTCAGACCGAATTGGCTCAAAACATCTTTGATGAAAAAGGTTACTTCATCAATTATTTGGGGATATTTTTGAGCGAATGTGGCTTTCTCAAGAGCAGAACCGACACTCTCCGCATTTTTCGAATTATTTTCAGTCTTTGATATAGGATTTCCGGAAGAATCATATTTCTCATAACCTACAGCCATGACAACATTTACGCTTAGAAACATGATCAAGACTATAATTCCGCAGACCTTGCGAAAAGATCTCATGTTAATCCTCCAGCCTTTTAATCAAAAGGTATTACTCAATGTCATTATTATATCATAACTTATTGAAAATGGCTACGCTTATAGATGTCGCTTATATAGATCGGGAGTTGTCTCCAGAATTTAGGCGCCGCAGAGTAAATTGCGCAATTTGTTCTGGAAGCGCACAAGCCTCTGAATTCAGCATAGAAGATAACCGACACAGGCACGGTGGCGCAGGGGAAGCGTTTGAATAGGCGCAGTTTTGTTTTTGGAGGTTTTCTGACTTATGATACGCTTTGAGACAGCGGCATAATAAGGATATTCTGAAATGAAACCTGTTGAAATCATGGAGAATCTGTTTTTCATTCAAAGAGGTTATTTGAATGGCAACCATTTCGTTTCCCGATCCGAACAGCCCATACTCATTGATACTGGCTACATCGCCGATTTCCAGACGACGGAGAAACTTATAAAAAGCCTTTCAGTAGATATCACGAACACGAAACTGATTATAAGCACTCACTGCCACTGTGATCACATAGGGGGTAACAAAATTGTTCAGGACAGATCTTCCTGCGAAATAGCCATCCACAGGATTGGAAAATATTTTATAGATTCACGAGATGACTGGTCGACATGGTGGAAGTACTACGATCAAGAGGCGTCTTTCTTCAACTGCTCCACAGGTCTTGGTGACGGTGATGTGATTTCAGTTGGACCGCATGAATTTGAGGTAATCTATACACCTGGTCATGCCACGGATGGGATTGTCCTATACAACAGGAAGGAAAAGGCGCTCATATCATCGGACACGCTGTGGGAAAACGACATGGCCGTGATGACCGTCCGGGTAGAAGGAAGTCGAGCTTGTTTCTCCATGATGGAGTCACTTAAAAAGATTGAGAAACTTGACGTGAAAGTTGTTTATCCGGGTCATGGAAAGTTATTTACTGACGTGGCGGGAGCTATAGGAAGAGCCAGGCGCCGCTTGGAAGGGTTCCTGGGGAACAAAGAAAAGATCGGAAATGATCTGCTTAAAAAGATTATCATATATACGTTGCTGATGAAAAAAGGAACCGATGAGCCCTCATTCTTCGACCACTTGATGACCACTCACTGGTTCAGAGAGAATGTAGATTTTTATTTCGAAGGAAATTATCGATCCAAATTTGATGAGATAATGAATGAATTTTATCGTCGAGGCATAGTCAAGAACAAATGCGGCAAGCTCTTCACGTCGGTCAAACCGTGAAAAAGACAGGATTTAAGCCGGCATCGTTAGTAGCGTTGGTAGAAGAGATGATCGACCGCAATGGGAAAAAACCACGGCAGTCACAATGCTTGAAATCAGAGTAGATGGTGAAAAAAAATGACCAATTCATTTTTTAAAGACAAAGTAGTTATTATCACGGGGGCCTCCAGTGGCATAGGCCGGGAATTAGCCTATCAACTCGCTGCGCAGGGAGCGTGGCTGTCGCTTGCGGCCCGAAATGCGAAACGTTTGGAAACAGTAAGCGCCGACTGTGAAACTCGTGGCGGAAAGGCTATAGCCGTTCCAACAGATGTTGGCTCCCAAGCTCAGTGTGAGGCCCTAATTCGGGAGACTGTAAATCACTATCAACGCATCGACTCTTTGATTAACAATGCTGGAATAACAATGTGGGCCAAATTCGAAGATCTGCGAGATCTTGGAATGATAGAGCAGATCATGCGCGTAAATTATTTTGGTAGTGTTTATTGCACGTATTACGCTCTGCCATATCTGAAAGAGTCAAAAGGACAAATAGTCGCTATTTCCAGTCTGACGGGAAAAGCCGGAGTCCCGACCCGCAGCGCCTATGCCGCTAGTAAACACGCCATGGCTGGTTTCTTTGACACATTGCGCATAGAAATAGCCGAATATGGCGTCGGAGTAACAATGATTTATCCGGATTTTGTATCTTCGGAAGTTCGTGAACGAGCGCTCGGCCCCGACGGGCAGCCGCTGGGACATAGTCCTGTGCAAGAAAAAGAGGTCATGCCCGTTGAAACTTGCGCACAAATGATCATCCGGGCTATGGAACAGCGAAAACGGGAACTAATTATGACTTTGCGGGGTCGGGTGGGGCAGTGGTTGAAGCTGATTGCGCCAAGCGTCGTTGATCGTATAGCTCTCAGGGCAATAAACAAAGGTCGTTAGCAAGGGAAAATGAACAACGGCTACACAGTGGCGAATCTATGGTAAAGCCCGTGAAGTTACAGCCAGTCGCGATCGAGCAGGAGCGCATAACTGCTGAAACGTGCGCGAGACAAATTGGGCGCAAGGTAGAACAAAGCGTCGGAACAAAAAATCATTCGGAAGATTTCATTTTCATTGCCGACGCTCGATTCCTTAAATTCTTTCAGTTATCGCAACCCGTCTTCTTTCTTGGCCTCTTCCTTCTTGAGACCGCCAACCCTGGCCAAAGGTCTCCCTGAGTCCGTCACCACGAGAGCGACAACAATCTCGTCACCGCGTGGAGCGTCCTGAACACGGATCGGCATCGCGTCAAAGTGTGATCTCACAAAGGCGGCGTCTTTATAATGAATCGGGACATCCAGTTCCGTTCCTGGTCCACCAATTTTTTTGGAAGATGGGATTATAGCCTTTCCTCCACCCAAAGCTTCTCTGAAAGGTCCTCCCAGTTTTGGATGCAAAATTGCGGCGGCATGCTCCAATTCTCCTCGAGAGCCGACTATGGCTCCCTTACCGTAGCTTTCCGCCTTGTTTGTGGTAATTCCCAGCGCTTCCAGCGCCTTTTTGCCCAACAAGTCTCCAAGTTTTTCGCCCATTTCAATCAGTTCTGAGAGATTGTCCTGGTAATAACCGGCGAACGGATTCTTTAGGACTGCAATCGCCGCTGCTCTTCTTGTCGCGGGCTCAACTGTTTTGCCCATTTCTATTTTCGTCTCTTCGACTATGGTCAATATCTTTCTAATTTCCATTGGATCGCTCCTTTCAACGACTAGCCTAAGAATTTAGGTTGATAGGATCCTATCAGCCAAAGTTTGAAATGAGATGTTTTACCTGTTCAGATAAGCCGGTTCTGCCTTTTATCGTGATCACGGCCCCGCTTATGATCCCTGTTTCCGATAGGGCCTCGGCTCTTACCAGCCCTTTTTGCAGGCACATTTGCACGAATTCTTCGGGTAAATTTCCAACCTCATAGGTCACTTGAACCCCGACGAGGTCAGTGTCAGGATCTATCTTTTCAGCCGGTCCTCTAACTATGTTCGCGTGCGCGACAAATGTTGCGTTTGCAATCGCGCTTGCCGCCGCATCCGCCACAGCGGCCGATGGCGCTGAGACCGTCACGGCGGAAGCTATACCTCGTGTGAAACTTCGGCCGCCAAGGCCACTTGTGCATATACCACCGATACCGCTGTTCCATTCAACAAGCATTGATCTCTCAATCCGGTTGGAATTCACATCCGATCGTATGCCAACGCTAACCCGTTCTCCTTCAGCCAGTCGAATGGCGATGTCACCGCCGTTGTTGACAATGACTTTGGAAACGCCTAATTCCTGGAGAAAGTCGGCTGCGCCATCGGCGATAGCTCCAGCCACAGCGGCCATAGGGGTTAAGTCCGGGGCGCCTACGACATGTGTGGCTTCCCACATCTTGAAAGGAGTCTGTGATCGAGGAGGCTTAGAAAACGCTGTGTGCGGCGCTTTTAATTCCTCTCTTGCCGCTGCGATTTCAACAAGAATATCTATAGAATGTTTTGCCGCCTTTACACATAATTCCGGACAGGGGCGTGAACCATCGTAAGCTTCGATGAACATTCGCATGGGCCCGCAGTCCACAAAAACACTTTGGTCACCAAGCACAGCTATTTGATGTTCCCAGAGTATCAGGATCAGCCTTCTTCGGCGAAAGGTTTTATCGCTTCCTCGTGGCCACCCATTTGCCTGTAATCTTCCAGGGTCATCGTATATTCAATCGGGCAAATGGTCGCCGGGGTCGGTGTCCAACTGAAAGCGCCAGGCATAACTTTTTCAACATCAACCATGAAATTGATCCCACCTCCGGGTAGAACAAAAGTGGGCGCGCCGGCGACAGTCAGACTGGCTTTGTTGCTATGCACCGCATAAGTTAATTGAATAGGATATTTGGTCACGCCGGCACGTGCGCTCCCACCTGAACCACCACAGTAAATTCCTGATACTCGTGAATTTTCACATGTTTCAGCTATTGTGTGAACAGCGCTCCTGGCCGCGGGAGAAATTTCTATTTCTTCCAGAGAACCTTCAGGTGTTAATTGAAACATGCCGGCGTTTCGCCCTGTTGTTTCAGTAATCAGGACCAACATTCCCGGCTTCGCTACTGTAGTGTCCACACTTGCGATAACGTCTGTCGGATTCTCAATTGACGTTCCTCCCCAACCGTTACCGTGATCCCCAAAATATCTGCCTGGCGTGCTTCTGGGGAATTTCAACCGGACCCCTGATGGAGCCACTCCAACATACACACCCGCAGTGTGTTCACTCATTAGGCCGGTCAGGTGTGAATCCAGGATAATTACTTCATCCGCCACTTTTTTAAAGATTTCCGCAAAAAGTCCCAACGTCGCGCTCCCACAGCCCACGCGCATCAAATAATCCTTCTTGCCGTTGATTATTGGCGGACCACCAACCTGAAGATCCAATGTCACGCCGTCTTGAATCTTGAGACGGACTTTTTTTCGATTCGCCACATCCGAGATCAATCTGGCCACGAAAAGCCCATCCCGGCCCGTGAGAAGATTCACTCCACCTAGAGATAACATTTTCGAGCCATATTCTTCCGTGGTCAAATGCCCGACTTTTCTGCGGTGGAAATAGATCGGCGAGCCTTCCTCGCCCAGAGTCTTGTCCGTATCAATCTTGATTTTTATCCCGGAATAACTTAATGGAGCCTCAGTGACTACTGTCACCACATCTATTCCGTGGACCTTGTTTTGAACGATATGTGGGGCTGGTTTACAATCTGGATAAGTAGTGCCGGCTCCGATTCCTGTTATAAGGGGGTGACGGATTTCCTCACGGCAAGTTTCTCCCACCAAATCTTTTACATCCGCGTATGTTTTTAGTTTGATGACTCGATTTAACTCGCCGTTTCGGTTCTGGTAACGCTTACAGGCGCCAAAAAAACCCTTCTTTATTTTGCATTCTATTGGGCAGGAAGTACACTGAACGTAATGTTCGGTAGGTATATGCTCTGCGCAGATAGCTGAGTTTTGACAAATGCGAAAGCAAGCTCCACAATCACTACACTTTTCATCAATATAGGCTTTTTTGTTGCGAATTCTTATGGCTGACAGCGGACATATCGATAGACATTCCGCGCATCCTACACATTTTTCCTGATCAATTATCATTTGCGTCTTTGCCCTGTTTTCAGGCCAAAAGTTTTATGAAAACAACGGTTTTCTTGCCGCAGGAGGAGTGTTTCTACTTGTTTTCACATGAACTTTACCGTCAATCATAACCATGGAAACTCCCGGAATGTCTCCGACTTTAATAGCGTCCAAAGTGGTTTTGCCCACCGATCCCATGGGAGCGTCGGTCATAACCAGATCAGCGGGAGAACCAACACGGACAAAGCCTGTGTCAAGCTTGAACACCTTGGCGGAATTTCCTGTAGCCATACAGATGGCCAGTTCGGGGGAAACTTCTGTCAGGGACGCCACCATGCAGATGACTCGTAAAATCCCCAGAGGCACCACTCCAGTGCCCGAAGGAGCGTCGTTGCCTATGATGAACCTGGAAAGAGCCTTGCTTTGAATACCCATATTGACAGCGTCAATGAGCGCCTTTGGATTGCCACAGTGAACAAGCTCAATGGCGTAATTAGTGTCAATAATAAGCTTTCGGATTTCATCCTCCGACATTGCGGTCGGCCCACCATTGACGTGGCATGCGACATCAGGGTCGGTCGCCATGATTTGTTCCGCGGTTACTGTGTCGCTACCGGGTATTGATGTCCCACCCGTGTGCATAAGCACCGTCATGTTATTTTTTTTCGCCCAACGCGTCATAGGCGCCGCGTCCGCTGGAAATTTGACCGAACCGAGACCTATTTCACCGACTATTCGTACACCTTCGCGTGCCATTTCCTCAAAGTCTTTCTCAACCAATCCCTTTTCAAGGATTACTGAACCCCCGATGACTTTGGCTCCACCTGGCCTAAAATTGTTGAATGACTTAGCCGCCAATATCGCCAGAGCTTTTGTTCCAGCCGGATCTTTGGGACGACCCGGCAAATGAACTTCTCCCGCGGAAATTATTGTTGTGACACCTCCGTGAGTTTCACTCTCAATAAAATCCGTCTGCTTCTGTCTCGGTGTATAATCACCGAAAACCACATGACAATGAGAGTCTATAAGCCCCGGTGAAACCGTTGTTCCTTTTGCGTCTATCACCGAATCAACATTTGCAGAAACGTCCGAAGCAGAACCGATCACAGTTATTATGCCATCCTCGATCAAGACGCTATCGGCTTTAATGATAGGGTTAGTTATATCGCCAGATATCAGGGTACCAATGTTTTTTATTAACGTTGAAGACATATAAACAGACTCCTTGATGCTATTGTTGGTTGCCGGATCTCAAGACCTTAGACTGACTCAAAGCTTTGTCGCTTGGCTCAACCTTTGGCAGGCCCGATTGAATCGCTTTCATGACCCGTTCCAGATTAGCCGGCAAAGAATAAATTCTGTTTCCCAAAGCGTTCGCTATAGCGTTAAGTATGGCTGGGGCCGTTGGTATTAGAGCAGGTTCACCGACGCCCTTTGCGCCGAAAGGCCCCGTCGGTTCCTCTTCTTCAATGATCAATGCCTCCACATCCGGCATATCGGGGCATGTAGGGACATGGTAGTCTTTCAAAGATTTTGTCTTGCCTGGAATGAATTCCTCCATTAACGCGAATCCTAAACCCATAGCCACTCCACCGTATATTTGCCCTCTGACCAGATCAGGGTTAATGGCTCTACCAACATCATGCGCGGCTATTATTTTCTTTACCGTCACTTCCGCTGTTAAAATATTGACTTCAACCTCCGCGACTTGAGCTGCAAATGCGAATGTCGCATATGGATCACCCTGCCCTGAAGTCGTATCCAACGCCGTTGTGTCCGGATCGAAAAAACCTTGCCACTTCAATGGTATACCTTCTCTTTGGGCTTTTCTGGCGACCTGTTCGAGGGTCACGTATTTTTTGGAGTTCGAAGAATCTATAATTCTTCCGTTCTTCATACGAAGGCTTCCTCGGCCTGTTTTAAGCATTGTGGCCGCTTCGGTGAACAAGGCTTCTTTAAGTTTCCGAGTCGCGTCCAACACTGCGTTCCCAGAAATGTATGTTTGTCTGCTTGCCGAAGTTGCGCCTGCGGATGTTGTCAATAGCGTGTCCGCGTTTACAAATATTATTTCATACGGACTTAAACCTAGCTCAGCAGCCGCAATTTGAACCAGAACAGTTGAGGAACCCTGACCAATGTCCGCCGCGCCGCTAAACAGGACTACTTGACCATCAGGAAGGAGTTCTGTTTGAGCCGTTGACGGGTTCTGAACTCCGGTATTGCCTATTCCATAGATCATGCAACCGAGACCGACTCCCTTTAGAATCTTGTGGTCCGTGGACTTGGTCTTCTTCAACATTTTCCTGTAATAAGGCGCAACAGCTTTAATGCACGGTCCGATTCCGACGCTCGCTCGAAGCTCCTGTTTTGTGGCCGTTGTGGACCCCAGCCTGAGGGCGTTCCTCCGTCTTATTTCAAGAGGGCTTATGCCTATCGCTTCAGCTAGTAGATCCATTTGAGATTCGTGAGCGAACGCCAACTGAGGGACTCCAAAACCCCTCATTGCTCCTGCAATAGGGTTGTTGGTATATGCAAATATGGATTCTATGTGTACGTTCGGAACTTCATACGGACCAGTCGCATGGGCTGCAGAGCGAGTCACAACAGCCAATCCGTAGGACCCGTAGGCCCCTGTGTCTCCTACAATCTTTACATCAACAGCCAGTAGTCGCCCGTCTGTGTCTGCCGCCGATTTATATTTTATTTTGAGTGGATGTCTCTTGGGTGTGCATAGGAATGCTTCCTCTCGACTATACGTCATTCTAACGGGTCTTTTGAGGTGATAGACCGCCAGCCCCAAGAACCCCTGAGTGTTCAAATCAAGCTTGGATCCAAAACCACCACCGGTAACAGCCTGTATAATCCTGACCTTATTTTCCGGTAATCCCAGAAGCCTGGCGACATCCGCCTGATCATAATGAGGGTTTTGCGTAGTGGCGTATATTTGTATCGTTCCGTCCGTGTCTAGAAACGCGGCTCCTGCGTCCGGTTCAAGGTAAGCGTGTTCTACGAAGCCAGTCTGATATGTTCGTTCAATAACTACCTCGGCCTTCCTAAAAGCCAGCTCCGGAACTCCCTTTCGTATCAGACGCGTCCCTAAAAGATTACCCTTGTCATGGATTTTGGCGGCTCCAGGAGACAGGGCTTCCTCGGGATCAAAGATTGGAGGCAGTTTTCTGTATTTGATTCGAATCCTGGAAGCAGCGATCTGGGCGGCTTCTTCGGAAACAGCCGCGACCAGGGCCACGGCGTCACCTATGAATCTGACTTTTGTATCAGCCAGAAGTGGTTGATCCTTGTTGATGATGCCAAACCTGTTTACCCCGGGAATATCCCGAAAAGTAAACACTGCGACACATTCGGTAGTATTCAACGCTTCCTGGGTATCTATAGATTCAATTAACGCATGATGCTCGTTGCTTCGCAAGACTTTGAGGCACAGGCAATTTTCCAATATTACGTCGCTGGAGAATACCGCTTCACCCAGGAGTTTTGACTCAGCGCCCAAACGGGTCACATTCAAACCAATAGTGGAAAGAATTTTCTTATTATATGCCGCGGCCAATGAATACATCCTCCAGACATTCAAGAACTAACCCTGCAATAGCGGGTTTTTTGTATTCTGTTGAATGTCTCGCCCCTACTAACTCTATTATTTGCGCTGCAACCATTTCACTGGCTTCACGGAAGACTTTGAGTTCGGGTTTCTCTCCCCGCAAGGCGTTTTCGACCTTTCTGATTCTGAGAGGAGTAGGAGCTACTGATCCTACGGATATCCGGCAATCATCCAAGAGCCCGTCATCTTTTAATTTTCCCGCTATGGCAGCATTGACTCTGGCTACAGACAGACTCTTTCTTCGACCTATACGCCGATAGGTTTGCTTACAATGACTGTCGAGAGGCTTCATTATTATGGAAGTAATTAACTCATCGGGTTCCAGAGTATTTGAATATGGACCTACAATCAGCTTTTGAAGTTTTTCAATTCTGACAGAATTGGCTCTTTGAATCATTATTTCGGCGTCGTAGATGGCCATAGGGGGAAAACTATCCGCTGCAGGGGACGAGTTGGCTATGTTTCCTCCCAATGTTCCAATGTTTCTTATCTGGAGGCTACCGACGCAACTCATTGCGGATATTAGTGCGGGAAAACATTTGGCGATTAATCCGTGATTCATCAACTCGGAATATGTTAGAGTTGGGCCAACTTTGACTGTGGCGCCGTTTTGTTCCAATAAGCGTGTTTCAGGAAGTCGTGAAATATCTATGACGAATTTTGGGTTGCGCTCTTCATGCCTCAGGGAAATCATTAAATCGGTGCCACCAGCCAGGATAGAGCTTTCTGAACCGTTCTCCGCTAAAAAATCCAGGCACTCAATCAGCGAATTCGGCCTTATATATTTAAATTTGCAGGTCATCTATCGATAACTCTTCCTGTTGACCTAGTGGTTTCTTCCGCGCGGCTTCTTCCACAGCCTCTATTATTTGTACGTAGCCTGCGCATCTGCACAAGTTACCGGATAGAGCGTTAACGATCTGTTCTCTGGATGGTTTATCGCATTTATCCAATAAAGCTTTGGCTGACATGAGCGTCCCTGGTGTGCAAAAACCGCATTGGACAGCGTTTTTGTCCAGGAAAGCTCTTTGAAGGTAATTTAACATCCCGTCTCTAGCCAGACCTTCTACCGTCTCAACTCTTCTTCCATCAAGCTGCGCAGCCGGAATCAGGCATGAGTTAACCGTTTTCCCTTCCAGAATGATCGTGCACGCCCCGCACTCCCCTATTCCACAACCTATTTTGACTCCTTTGAGATCCAATCTGTTACGAAGGACTTCTGAGGCTGTTTCCCAAGGATTTATGGTGACTGTTGTTTCTGATCCATTCAGATAAAAACGAATCGTAATTTCTTCAGGTTCGTTTTGAATATTTTCAGGATCCATAATATGAGACCTCAAAAGAGTTTCGACTAGAGGGCCAGATAGGATTTCTTGATGTAATCATTGTTCGCAAGCTCTTCCGAAGGGCCACTTTTGACTATTCGGCCGTTTTCCAAAACATAGGCTTTCTTTGAAATTTCCAGCGAAAAATGAACATTTTGCTCAACCAGTAGAACTGTCAGACCAGTACTGGCAATCCTGACTATGGTTTCGAACACCTTGGTGACTAGCAATGGGGCTAAACCCAAGGAAGGCTCGTCGAGAAGAAGCAGAGACGGCCGGGACATAAGGGCCCTGCCTATAGCCAGCATCTGGCGTTCACCACCGCTTAGCGTCCCTCCCTTTTGTTTCATCCGTTCATGTAAACGCGGGAAAAAATCAAAAACCATTTCAAGAGATTCGTTTCGACGCTCTCGTGATGACTTGATATATGAGCCCATTTTGAGGTTATCCAAAACTGACATTTCCGTAAACACCCTGGCTCCCTCAGGCACAATAGTCATTCCAAGTTTCACCGTTTCTTCAGGCGGAACCCCCGTTATGGTGTGTCCTTTAAACAAAATTGAACCTCTATTTGGCGCCTGAAAGCCGATTATGGCGCTCAGCAATGTGCTCTTGCCGGCTCCGTTGGGGCCTATTACCGTCACAATTTCAGAGGGATAAACTTCTAAATCAATCTCATGCAGGACCTTAACATCACGATAGGAAACATCAATTTTTTCTACTTTTAAAATAGGTTGATCCATTTTAGGTGTTCTCAAGCCACTTTGAGAGACGAGAGTTTTTCTCCTAAATAGGCCTTTATGACCTCCTCATCATTTACTACGTCTTCAGGGAAACCGTCGGCGATTTTAGCGCCGTAGTTCAACACGACAATCCGGTCAGATATACCCATCACAACTCGCATAATATGTTCGACTACGATGAGAGATTTCCCGGAGTTTCTAATTTGATTTATAATTTTCAGGGCATCGTCTACTTCGTGAGGATTCAGCCCAGCCATATTTTCGTCCAGGAGAAGGATATTCGCGCCTGTCGCCAGGGCTCGGGCAAGTTCCAATCTTCGGCGCGCCGGGACGGGAATGGATCCCGATAGTTTGAAAGCGTACTCATTCAATCCCACTAGTTCGATAACTTTCTCTGTCTCCTTCGCGGCTGGGCCCATTCTCATTCGTCCGCCGTGTAAAGCGCCCACAAGAACGTTTTCGAACACAGTCATAGCCTGGAAAGGCTCCATAATCTGTGAGGTTTTGGCCAACCCCATTCGACAGACTCTGTGAGGTTTCATTCCGGTAATATCAACATTGTTAAGGTAGATTTTCCCTGAACTAGGTTTGTGAAGACCAATTACACAATTAAAAAGAGTGGTCTTTCCGGCTCCATTCGGTCCGATCATTCCGAGGATTTCTCCGGGGTTTAAAGAAAAACTCACCATTTGGACCGCTGCCAGGGCCCCAAATTTCATAGTGACGTCTTTGCATTGCAATCCGGTCATTATTCCACCCAAAAGATGTTGTTGTTCATTAAATCAAATAAACCTTAACTTTTTACGAATCTTCAAAGTTCCAATTATCCCGTTCGGCATGATCAATATCGCTATAATTATGATCGCGC
This sequence comes from Desulfomonilaceae bacterium, assembly GCA_041662605.1. Lineage (NCBI taxonomy): Bacteria > Pseudomonadati > Thermodesulfobacteriota > Desulfomonilia > Desulfomonilales > Desulfomonilaceae > Desulfomonilaceae bacterium. Next base: position 94,846 of record JBAZSD010000005.1, on the reverse strand, counting down.
CTATCATGATAAGGTAATATTCAACAAATCTCGTTCCCAAAGCTTCTGATATTAAAGTAAGGAAAGTGGCTCCCACAACAGGCCCGAGGAATGTGCCCATTCCTCCCAAAAGGGTCATAATGACCATCTGAACCGTTTTTTGTACGTTGAACACATCCGACGGAGTTATATAAGTAATCCAGTAGGCTTCTATGGCTCCAAACAGCCCCAGGAAAAAGGCGCTTGTAACATAAGCCCTCAATTTATTTAATGTTGTATTAACCCCACTGATTTCAGCCGCTGTTTCCGCTTCTTTGATCGCTTTGAGGCCGTACCCGAATTTTGAATGCTCTATGAAATAGTGAGCCAAGATCACGAGAAATGTGACTGGAAAAATACAATAAAAGAAAAAAGTGTTGTCATATCCGCTTATGGGTAAAGTTATCCCGTCGCTACCCTGAAAAAATGAAACAGAGAAAGTACGGTCGAACTCCAGGGTGATTTGTTTCATAGCTTCGGCAAAAGCGAATGTGGCTATTGCAAAATAAGCTCCCTTCAAGCGTAAAGTCGGGATCCCTATAAAAAAAGCCGTTAGGGCCGAAACCAATCCGGCAAGAGCCAAGCTCGGGAAAAAAGGTATTCCATACTTGGTCATAGCTATGGCGACAACATATGAGCCGATTCCAAAATAGACGACTGGGCCAAAATCGATGTAGCCAGTGTAGCCGCTCATCATGTTCCAGCATCCTGCCAGCCCTATCCAGAGAATAACTACAGCTATCAACCTCAACAAATATTCAGACTTTACAAAAGAAGGTAGAAACGCCAGCGCCGCTGAAATTATCAAGAATACGGCCAGAATTATCTTGTCGGTCTTAAAATTCATCGGGCCCTCGATTATTCTCAAACCATGTCATGCCACGCTACCTTTACCGAGTATTCCCGCCGGCCTAATAACCAGCATGACAAACAGGATTATGAACGTTATCGCGACTGAAGCGCCGGCGTTCAAATAGGTGGCGGCCAAAGCTTGGGCAACCCCTAACACCAGCCCGCCAACCAGGGCCCCGGGCATGTATCCCATGCCTCCCAAAACGACAACGCAAAAGGCGATTATAGTGTATTCGAGCCCCATTTCAGGTGAGATTATTACAAAGGGACTCATGACGGCTCCTGATAATCCCGTTATGGCAGCGCCCAACCCAAAGGTAATCGCATAAATGTTTCTGATATCCACGCCCATCAATCTCGCGACTTCTTTGTCCTGAGCCGTAGCTCTAATAGCTCGGCCAGTCTCTGTCTTCATCAGGAAAAACCACAAGCCCCATGTAACCAGAAGAGCGACAATAAAAGTGATTAATCGGGCGTAAGGAATATTCAGACCCAGTATGGCGGCGTTGGCTCCTGAATAACTCGTAGTAATGGTTCTGAAGTCCTGGGTCCACATTTTGATGGCTATATTGGCCACCATCAAATGGAGACCAAAGGTCAAAATATAGCTCATAATGTGCGGCTGTCCGATTACTCGGTTAATGATGTGCTTTTGAACCAGATAGCCAAATATGAATAGAAACACCATTGCGAATGGAGCGCTCAAATATGGATCCAGCTTGAAGAAATCAAACAGCCAGTATGATGTGAAAGCCCCAAGCATTATCAACTCACCGTGAGCGAGATTGACCACCCCCATAACTCCGAATATAAGGGAGAATCCGGCTGAATACGCCGTATAGACTCCTCCTAAAAGAAGCCCGTTAATCACAGCTTGAGCTAATACTGTGTCCATATCTTAAAACAATACCGAACTCGGTTCGTTCTTTTTATTCGATTTATCTGGAGCCGATTTTTCAGAATAGGAACTCCATTTCGTTACAACCACTTTTTTATCCGTATAAAAATCGATCGCGTCGTTTGCTCGACCTCGATGAGAGCCGTAAAAAGACACCTTGCGTCCTCCTACCGGATAGAACGCAATCGGTGCGGGGGTTCCAACATTTACCCCAATTTGCCCAGTATTGACGTTTCTAATGAAGTGACGCGCCCAACCGCCATTTTGTGTGTAGATCACACCTGTATGTCCATATGCGCTTGAATTGATAATTTCTATGGCTTCCTGAAGGGTTTTGACTTTTTTCAAACACCGCACTGGTCCAAAAATTTCTTCCTTGAATGCGAAATTATCCGGTTCCGCCTCTAATAAAGTGGGACCGAAGAAAAATCCGTTTGGATAATCATTGATTTTGGGACTCCTGCCGTCGAGAATGATTGAAGCCCCTTCCTGAAGAGCCGTGTCGACGGCTTTGTACAGCCGATCCAGGGCAGGCTTGTTTATAACCGGCCCCATATTGGTTCCAGCTTCACGGCCAGACCCCAATTTCAACTCCTTGCATGCGGCGACAAATTTTTCCTTAAATGAATCGTAAATTTTTTCACTGACCAAAATGTTTGAAACCGCAAAACATCTTTGACTTGTGTGACCAAAGCAAGAATTCACGATATTGGGAATAGCCTCATCAAGGTTTGCGTCATCCATTACTAACACATGATTTTTTGCGCCGCCCTGGCATTGAGCCCTTTTCCCATGTGAGGTGGCTGTCCGATAAACCATTTCAGCTACCCTGGATGAACCGACAAACGTCACGCCCTGAATGTCCGGATGTGTGCACAGCCTCTCTCCCACGCTCGGTCCCCCATTAACCACATTCAGCACCCCCTTGGGAAACCCTGATTCTTCAGCCAATTCAGTTATTCTGAGCATGGTCATGGGACATAACTCACTGGGTTTAACTACCACTGTATTCCCACAAGCGATAGGCCAGGTAAAATAGAGCGCAATCATGGCCGGAAAGTTGAAAGGAGGCAGCAAACTAAATACACCCAATGGTTCTCGTATGTAATACTCATCGACGCCTGTCCCAACATCTTCACTGTGACTCCCCTTCAACAATTCCGGGATTCCACATGGATGTTCTACATATTGAATGGCCCGGGTGAGTTCACCCTTGGCGTCGGAGAGGGTTTTTCCATGTTCAAGTGTTATGATTTCGGCAAGTTCTCCGATCGCTGAGAGCATTTTTTCGCGCAATTTGTAAAGAATATCAGCGCGCCGCGTGGGAATCGTGTTTCTCCAGGATTGAAAAGCCTGTTTCCCTGCATAAATTGCGTCATCCACTTCATTTGTTGTTGAATCAGGGCATAATGCTATTGTTTGACCATCCAAAGAGTTTACTATAGGGAAAAATGACTCTGTCTTTGAATCAATCCACTCACCGTTTACATAATTTCGTAATTTTCTGACTGACATTTGAATCTTTCCGATGATTTTCTGATTTAAAAAGTCGGCTACCGTATGATTTGCGGACTCTTGAATTTACGATTGACATTGCCAAGGGGATTAGCGCAGTTCCACCAATCCCCTTGACGCAAAAAAATTACCTTTCCTTCCATGGTTTGAAAGGATACTGAATCTTTGCCTCAGCGTAATCTAGAGGAAAGACATTTTCGAGTTTTCCATTCTGGATTTGCACCGCTACTGGAGGATGGGCTTCGTTGGCTCCATCTGCTCCAAAGTGGATTTTGCCGTAGAAAGTCTCAAATGTGTCCTTGTGCAAGGCCTCCATAATTTTGACACGATTTTCTTTGTTTAAAGGGGGTGTTAACTTCAATTCTTGCAAAACGGTTTGCTGGGCCACGGCCCCACCGGCTGCGGCCGCCTCAACATAATCAGGAAAACGATTGAATCTTTTGAAATAAAGCTCCTTAAAGTTCGACGCCTTACCGAAAACTTTTCCTGAATAGGGCATGTTTCCAGTCCATTCAGATGCGGCGATTACGTAGTTAGCGTCACCTTTCAGATCCTCCACAAATTTTGGGACAGTTGGGCCGTAACTGAAAGCTACCGCCTTGGGGCTGAAGTCTATCTCCTTCATGGCTTTTATGGTCTTCATCGCCACGAGAAGATGGGAACCTACCAGCAGTATGTCGGGGTTCTTGTTCTTCACCTTGGTCAACAAAGAGTTGTAGTCCTGCAACGCCATTGGAAACAGCTCGTAGTGAACCACTTCTATGCCGTTTTGTCCGCAATATTTCTTGAAACCTTCACAAGCTAACGATGTGAATAAAATATCCGCCCCAATAATAGCGGCTGTTTTTGGTTTAGGACTAACGGCCGAAAAAATGTCGACACATCCTCGAACTTCCTCGGTAGCTTTACCGAGAGTTGAAAAATAGTATTTGAATCCCCGTTCGAACAGCTTGTTGGAGCTTGCGCCGCCGCTGATCAAAGGATACTGATTTTTTTCAGCGACAGGGCTCGCAGCGAACAATTGGCTACTTCCGAATCCACCCAAGAGTAGATCAACCTTGTCACTGACAATAAGTTGTTCAGTCAGTTTAGCCGTAGTCGCTGGGTCGCTCTTGTCATCATAAAAGATTATCTCCACGGGTGAACCGTTAATTCCACCAGCCGCGTTGACGGTCTCCTGCCAAAGTGTGTAAGCGTCTTTGACCAGGCTTCCATCTTTACCAAACACACCAGTCAGAGAAACCGCAACCCCGATTTTCCAGACTTTTTTTTGTTCGCCCCACGCCAGCCCTACGCATAAGAGACCAGCAAGCAGCAGAACCAAAACTAACCTGAAGCTTTTTAGAATCATCGTCACTCTCCTTTTCCTGAATTGGATTTGATCCTTAGAGTTTCGAACATATGCATCCTCTAGGCTTAAAATGTCGGAGGACTTATGACCCAAACCACTATCGTTTCCGACTTACCAGGATTAGTCCAACTGTGAGGTAAATTGGAATTATAATAGAAGCTCTCATTTTGATGAACCAGATGAATATCGTCTTCGATGTGAATTTGTAATTTCCCCTTGAGGACTATTCCAAATTCTTCCCCTACGTGGCTGTAAAGACCGTGTGATCCACCACCAGGTTGAATTGTGGTGAAAAACGGATGCATTCTCTTGTTCCTGGAGTTGATAATTAAAGACTCGATACGAGCGTTCCATCCTTCCAGGGTGATAGTCACTCTCTGGTCCTGGGGCAGTACTATTGGGTCATCATTTTCGGTTTCTACAAAAAAATCTGTTATCTTGGCCTGTAAAGCCTCAGATATTTTTTTTAGGCTGGAGATTGACGGGGAGACTTTCCCATTTTCCACTTGTGACAAATAAGCGTCAGAGCAACCGACCATTTCGGCCAACCTCTTAAGAGTCAGTTTATTACCGAGTCTTTGCGCCCGGATTCGACTCCCGATTTGCAGTTCGACGCTCATGGGACGGGAACCTTGTTGTTAAGTATTAATTAAATTGTAAAGTATGCTCAAACATTTTCTCTGTCAACAATTTTTTGGCAAAAAAAAAGCAATCCATTCTGGAGGATTGCTAAGAGGGTATGGTTAGGAGTCGTTGTTCGCCCTTTACTATAGCAACGCACGTGCCAAACCTAAAATAGGTTCATTTATCAGAACCTTAAGCATTCAGCTTGCGATAGCCAGCCCGTACGTCGCGCGTTTTCTTCACACTTTTCTTGTCATATTAATAACTGAATGAATTTTTTTCACACTATTGACTCACCAATCAAATCTATGCCGAATTTAGACTTCAGTTTTTGGAAAAATATCCGCTTTGCGCGACGCGTTTTGATGAATTTACGGTTTAGGCTTCTAGATCTTTTTGATTCTTGCAGCGAAAAATCCATCCGTCAAAATTCCTATGAAAGGTGGAAAAGAGAAGAAAAACCCGTCATCAGTCAGAAATTTAGGGCTTGGAACTTCATGGACCTCGATTTTATCTATGACAAAATCCGTGTGAGACGCGAGAAATTTTCCTATGACTTTGAAAGTTTCTTCTTGACTGACTGAGCATACACAATACACCAATAATCCCGATTTCTTGACGGTCTTGGCGGCTTCAGACAAGATTAGCAATTGCCGCTCAGCCATCTTATTCAATTCGTCGGGACTTACACGATATTTTGCCTCGCAGTTGTGTCTCAACACTCCCAGATTGGAGCAGGGAGCGTCAACGAGAACACCATCGAATGCTCCCAATGAATTGAGAAAAGACGCCTGTTCGGCGTTCCCCCGGATTATTTTTACACACTCGACCCCGAGGCGTTTGAAATTTTTCCCGGCTTCCTCAAGACGCTTGGGGTTCGCATCTACCAAAGTGATACTAGCCTGATTATTCACAATCGCAGCGATATGCGAGGATTTTCCACCAGGAGCGCCGCAAACGTCCAGAATTTCATGCTGTGGCTTCGGTTTAATCAATGTGGCTATTACTTGAGAAGCAAAATTTTGAATCGCAAAAAGACCTTCCTTGAAGCCGGGTAATTCTTTTACAGGGGCTCTCCATTTTGAAATCGTTAACGCTCCTAGGCTCATGTCCAGAACTTCGTAAGTCAAACCCTCTTTTTCAAAACAGGAAATCAGATCGGAAATGTTTGTCTTGATTGAATTTACACGGACATTTAATTCGGCGCGTCGATTGTTGAATTCCAGAATATTCAGAGTTTCTTCCATCCCATATTCAGAAATCCATCGTTTAACCAACCATTCGGGGTGTGAATAATGAACGGCTAAAGAATTCAGTTCTCTCCCGGGCTTGGCGTTAAACATTTCAGTATTTGCCAACACCGATCTGAGAATTGCGTTTACCATTCCTGAAAAAGCGCCTCCATACAAACCTTTTGCCTGTGAAACCGCCTCATTTACAATTGAATGGGCCGGAATTCTATCCAGAAAAATCAATTGGTACAAGGCGATTCTTAGAATATTCCGGATGTCGGATTTCAGTTTTTTAGGAGAGTTTTTAAGAAAAGAATTTATTGTTGAGTCCAGTCTCATTTTCCAGCGGATAGATCCATAGACAATTTCGGTAACAAGTGATCGATCCTTTTCCGATACAACTCTGTTAGAGAGAACATCCGCAATCGCATTTTCCGCATAACTGCCTTTGTCGCATTCATTCAATGCATTCAGAGCCAGTTCACGCGAGACGGTGACTGAAAAACCTCGGTTGGTCATTTGGCCTCAAACGTAATAGGCGCCAACTAATATTAAAAATTGGCTTCATGATCTTGAGAGAAACAAGAGATGGCTATGAGCCCCTGGCAATTAATTGCACGCGAATTCGCCAGAGGCTCAAGCATAAAAGACACATCTATTTAGATTTATAACACTCAGTAGCCAGCCATTTTTTCAAGTCTTTCGATGCGGTTTTCAATAGGTGGGTGTGTTGAGAAGAGATTCGACATGCCGCTTCCGAAAAAGGGGCTCACGATAAACATATGAGCCGTGGCCTGTTCCGCCTGCATAGGAACTCTTTCGACCCCTTTCTGAAGCTTGCCCAGCGCGCTTGCCAACCACAAAGGATGTCCGCATATTTTTGCTCCGGTCTCATCCGCAATATATTCTCGAGATCTAGATATGGCCATTTGAATGATGGCAGCCGCAAGAGGCGCCAAGATCATCATCATCAAGGAGCCTAAAAAAGAACCGCCACCTTCCCTGTTATCGTCAGACCTCCCGCCAAAGAGAAACCCAAATTGCGCCAGGTACGTGATAGCGGCGCCGATGGTCGCGGCCACTGTTTGTATAAGTATGTCCCGATTTTTTACATGTCCGAGTTCGTGTCCGATGACCCCTGCAAGCTCATCCCGGCTAAGAATACTCAATATACCTTCAGTGACAGCCACTGCGGCGTGTTCGGGATTTCTACCAGTCGCGAACGCGTTTGGAGAATCATCTGGAATTATATACACTTTAGGCATAGGAAGTCCTGCGTTCCTGGTAAGCTCCCTGATCAGGTTGTAGAGATCAGGAGCCTCGGCTTCGGTAACTTCCTGAGCATGGTACATGGACAATACGATTTTATCACTAAACCAGTAGCTGCCGAAATTCATCGCTAAAGCGATAACCAGCGCCAGCGTGGCTCCATTTTTGCCTCCAAGGTATCCACCCAGGACTACCAACAAACCACTAAGAGCGGCGAGCAGAATCACTGTCTTGAGTTGGTTCATTTTTTCACTCCATGAATTATTGTCTCAAAAATTAATGTAGACAATCGTTAAACGATTATGTCGTGTCCTTCCGTAAAGCTGGCGCCCGGTTTCAGTCTTTTCCCTCTAGCAAAGTCCGGCGCGGATATTCTTTTTTTTGAAGGCGCCTGAACTTCTTCAAGGCAATAAAGTCCTCGACCGGTTCCAACGAAAACTCCTTTTGATGTCACGTCAACTACAATCCCCGGTTGTCCATGCCCCTCAAGTGGGCTTCCTCGCCAGACCCTCACGGCCTGTCTTCCCAACAGGAAGAAAGCGCCAGGCCAAGGATTCATTGCCCGAACTATTCTATCAAGGCGAGAAGCGTCCAAATTCCAATTCATCAATCCATCGGTTTTCTTTAGAAGTTTAGAATATGTAGCTCTGGACTCATCCTGAGGAACGGAAACAATTTCCTTTTTGGCCAGTTTCTTAATTGTTTCGACCATCAAAAAAGCCCCTTGTTCCATGAGCTTATCGTGTAGCTCACCAGCGGTGTCTCCTGGTCCTATTTGAACAACGCTTTGGGCAAGAATTTGTCCTGTGTCCATTCCGGAGTCCATAAGCATTACCGTGGCTCCTGTTTGTTCATCTCCTGAAAGCAGAGCAGCGGAAATAGGGGACGGTCCACGATGTTTAGGAAGTAGAGACGCGTGAAGATTTAAACATCCCAGGGGTGGCAGATTCAAAACATCTTTTGGAAGGAATTTTCCGTAAGCGACGACAATGATGGCGTCAGGTTTCAGTTCTTTCAATATTCCGAGAACTTGAGAATCTTTAAGATTTTCGGGTTCGTGACACGTGAGGCCCAAATCTTGGGCCGCTTGTTTTACCGGTGTAGCTGTTAATATTTTACCCCGACCCGTCGGTTTGTCCGCCTGTGAAAAAACAGCTACTATTTCAAATTCTTGGTAAAGGGCTTCGAGCGTCGGTATAGCAAACGGGGGTGAGCCCATAAACACAAGACGCAGTGTCACTTACCGCTCCGTTGGGTTTTTTTTGCGCGTCTTTGATAAATGCTTCTCTTAAGTGCGGACGCATGATCCAGGAGAGTTTTGCCTTCCAGGTGATCTATTTCGTGTTGGAGCACTCGCGCCATGAGACCTTCGGCTTCCATCTTCACCGGTTTACCGTTTATGTCTACGCCTTCAACCTGAACACGCGCAGCGCGTTTGACATCAACGTTAAAGTTGGGAACACTGAGACACCCCTCTTCCTTAAATTCTTCTCCATCCGAAATTAATATTACGGGATTAATAATGACTGTTGGAGCCTTTCTTTTGTCTTTAGGCTCTGCGTACGCGTAGTGGATGTCGAAAACGATCAGTCTAATGAGTTCCCCAACCTGATTTGCGGCCAACCCTATTCCCGGAGCCTTATACATAGTATCTGTCATGTCTGAAGCCAACCGGAGCACATCTTCGTTCAACTCTGTTACAAGTTCCGCTTTTGACGCCAGTTTATTGTCAGGAGCTGTGACTATTCTAAGAACAGGCATATGTGAGCCTTTCAAGGTTTTAATACATATGTCTACATGTTAATAAAACTGTCAAGCCGCGGTTTTTAAATGATTCCACGCAAGAAAAGCATCTTGAATTGAAATGGAGAGATTAATTCAAGGCGCCGGATTCATTAGTGAGGAAACTAAAAACTGTGGCAGTCTGAGGATTCACTCAAGTTATTACCTTACATATTCTCCAGTCCTAATCTCTTCTGTGTTCAGACCTTTCGTAGCCGAGGAATTACATTGAGAAATGACTCCGGCAATATTGCTGTAACCTTTTTGTAGCGCCAGCGAATGAGCTGTGGCGCCATCGTTATCTCGAACCAATGGGTCAGCGCCTGCCTTAATCAGAATTTTAACTAAAGAAACATTGTTGGTTTCAGTCGCCAGCATAAGAGCCGTTTGGTTGTTTCTGTCTCGGGCGTTTATATTCGCGGCATGAGCCAGCAAGGACACCGAGATTTTTGTTCGCCCGGCGAGTGAGGCCCACATCAAAGCGGTACGCGCCAAAGTTCCCCTTTGATCAAGGTCTGCGCCTCTTGATATAAGCAAATTTACTGTGTCGTTTCTACCATTAATGGCCGCTTCTATTAAAGCGCTTTGCCCCTTGACATTCCTTGAGTTTACGTCCACTCCTTTGCCGAGCATTTCTACTATTCGGGTGTTATTTCCTTCGGCGGCGTATCTTACAAACATGTCATTATAATCTTCCTGGAAAGTGTTTCCAATCGAAATCAGGGCCGCAATAAAAGCTGGCAAAACAATAAATAATTTTCTCAAATGATTCAAAGGCCTTACTCCTAATATACCGTGTCCGGTAACACATAATATTCATCTACACTTTAATATGTGAAAGCTGTGACCCTAAACTTGTTCCAGTAAATCATACAAATATTTTTCAAAAATCCCGCGCTCGATGGTTAGATATTTCATTTACTGAACCTTTCCTGTCGATCAATCCAGGTACCGTTTAAATTTGAAACCTACACACGACTAGGTGATTTTTGCCAGTTGTAGTCTGATTTTAACGGTATATGTTGTGGTTCGTCATCATCAGGCCGTGGTTTCAACTCCCATCCTCAGCTCCAGAAGTTTCAGCCAGCCTGGTATGTTAATCGGATTGATCTATCGTTCTTTAGTATTCAACTGCAACATTTCTAGCCTCTAGTATTATCAGGCATCCTTCCCGGTCCACAGGATTCGACGATAATGCAATTTCTTCAATAAAAAATTTCAGCCATCAAGTTTGGGGGATCTTCTTTGCCTACAAAAAGAGTTGTCTTTTACACGCTGTAAGAATTCCTGACATATCAAAAGAGTTGACGCTGTTTCAGCCAATTTCAGAGGCTTTGTTCTAGTAGTTTTTGTACGGCGCCATTATTGCAAAGTTTTAGTAACGAAGGGGTCTTTCTCTCAGGACGCTACGAGGATATACGTTTTCGTCAGACATTGGAGGTCATAATCCAATGGAAAACAAATTATTAGAAGCGGTATAGGCAAGTAATCTTTGCTGGATTGAGAATTACCCGAGTTGGTTTTGCAGAACAATTTCCATAGACTGAGCTTTGATTTCCTATCAAATTAGTTGGCTAAGGAAGATTTTTGCAATGTCACGATTTATGGTTTGGACACGGCCTATGGACTTTGATAACGCTTAAATCTTCTATAGAAAAGAAGTTGTTGACGGAATTACTAGTGTACAATATTCTCTATTTGCTCCTTTATTTTTGGAGTTTTGTCGGGATATGATTCTAATAAATTACTGTGTTGGTTAGGTGAACTAATGAAACGGCAGGTTTTTTCCTGGGTGTTTTCATCTATTCTCAGGATTGAACAATATTTTTGGAACAAGGAGTTTAAATATGGAGAATAATGTCAGCCACGCTCTGTATATTTTGCAGGAGCCTGTTCAGTATATGGCTCTGAGTTTCATGGCATTGATGTACATCATCAAAATACGTCAGATGCTCAAAAAACCGATCCCACCGGAGAAAGCTGAACTTAAGGGAGACAGAGTAGCGGGGGCCCTGGAATCCCTGACTAATGTTCTAAAACCCTGGAGTATGGAAAGTACTCGAAAAAATCCGTTTTTTTACGCGGAATTCATGATTTTCCATATCGCTGTAGCCCTGACAATAGGCGCCACTTTTTTTATTCCCATAGTTCCGTCTTTAATGACACCGGCGGTATCAAAGGTTTTCATGCTTTTTATGGGCTTAGCCTTCTTGATTGGCCTTCGTCGCATATACAGACGTTTGACCGTTCCTGAGATCAAAATCATAAGCAGTCCTGATGACTATTTTGCTATTTCGTTAATGACGGTCTTCTTTGCGGTGGGCTTCGTAGCCATGTGGATGTGGATCGACGGCAGCCCAGATACCGGATGGATGTGGATCTTCTTCCTGTTGACTACTTTCTTTCTGTTGTACGTCCCGTTCAGCAAAATATCCCACTACATCCTTTATCCATTCGGAAGGGTTAATTTTGGCCGGACTTTTGGTGGGCGAGGGGTCATAAATAAAGATGTTAAAAATCCGACCTGGAACCCCAAGTAGCTAATTTTCATGAAAAACATTTGTCAATATTTGAAATAAATGGAGGGCATAAATGTCGGAGCACGGAGAGAAACTAGGGGCCAAAGAAGAGCGAAAGTGGCCTACCAAAACGGAATTTACCCCTGATATGCTCGAAGAAATGGAAAAATTACTTCCAGGTACATTAAATCGAGTCGTTGCCGCTTCTTTGTCCGGTTGCATACATTGCGGGATGTGCAGCGACGCTTGTCATTACAGTGTATCGATACCGGAAGATAAAACTCTTGTACCCGCATACAAGGCGGATCGTTTTAGAAAATGGTACAAAAGCAGGTACGACTGGATCGCTCAGGTGTTCCCTTCATTCGTGGGAGCGAAGAAACTAGATAAAGACCTTGCGGATGAAATGTATGACAAGCTATGGGGCGGCTGCACAATGTGCAGACGTTGCACTTTTAATTGCCCCATGGGTGTCGACTACGGGATGATGGTGCGTGGTGTCCGGGGCATCATGCAAAAGGTTGGTAGAGTGCCTCAGCATCTTCAAGACACAGTGGATACTCATTATAACTGGGGAAATAACATGGCGGTTCCTCAGGATGAATTTGTCGAAACCATTGAATGGATAGAAGAAGAACTTCAGGACGAAGAAGGCTGTGAAAATTTCAAGATCCCTGTGGATAAGAAAGGAGCCCAATACTTCCTAACTCTTAACCCAAGAGAACCCAAATACTATCCTTTAACTATTCAGGCCACTGCTAAGGTTTTAAACGCCGCCGGCGTGGATTTCACCATTTCTTCAAGATACTGGGATTTGACAAATTACGCATTGTTTAATGGGAATGACCCGGACGCTAGGCAATTTGCTCTCTGGCAAGCTGAAGACGTAAAGAGATTAGAATGTGAATACCTTCTTGCTGGAGAGTGTGGTCATGGCTATCGCGCTCTGAGATGGGAATTGCCGAATTGGGTAGGTGGTGTTCCTTTCAAAATCACTAGCGTTATGGAATTGATCGCTAAACTTGTCTTGGAAGGTCGTATTAAAACGGATAAATCAGTTTGGGATGGCCATAGAGCTACATATCATGACTCTTGCAACATAGCCCGGTCCGGTGGAGTAACGGAGGAACCTCGTATAGTTATACGCGCAGCGATCGAGGATTTTGTGGAAATGGAACACAACCGAGAAAATAGTTTTTGTTGTGGGGGAGGGGGCGGGGCCTTGGCCATGCCCGAGTTTACCCCAAGGCGCATTGCTGCGGGAAAAATCAAAGCAGACGAAATAAAAGCCACCGGCGCCGATATTTGCCTACAATCGTGTCACAACTGCACGGACCAATTGAAAGAAATCATCGAACATTACCATGTAAATGCAAAAGTAATGAATTTGGCGGAACTCTTAGCTCCTGCCTTGGTGCTTTAAGAAAAATGGGAGTATCCGAGTCTCTTCGGAAGTTTTTAGACGTCTGCTAATGAACCTTTTGAAGAAATGATATTATTATTGCCACCATTGAACGGATCGTCTACCATGCTACATTTAGAAACGTACGATCGGTTTTGAGTCTTGATTGTCGACAAGTCTGGTGATATTTAATCGCCCAATAAAAACTTGGTCGACAGGTGTACACTAAGTTTTTTCGACAAAAGTTTCCTTAGTAAATCCGTAAGCATAAGCTCGGAACTCTCCCAACTCAACCAAGGAGGTAGGCTATGGCAAAAAAGATCTTAATAATAGATGACGAACCAGACATGGTGACCTTTCTCTCAACTTTGCTTGAGGACAATGGATACGAAATCTCAACAGCATCGGATGGCGACGAAGGTCTAGCCAAGATTAAGTCTGAAAAGCCGGATCTTGTGAGCCTAGATTTGCTCATGCCAAACAAGACCGGGATTAAGATGTTTCGCGAGTTAAGAAAGGATCCCGAAATCACGTCAATTCCCGTCGTTATGGTGACAGGTTTCGCCACTGACGACACACCTAACATGGATTTCAAGAAGTGGATTCATGAAAGATCGATTAGGCCTCCTGAGGCTTATATTGAAAAACCTGTGGATAAGGACGCTCTGCTTAAAGAGATTAAGAGAATCATCGGTTAGCAAGAATATCGGGTTTCAGACTGTTTATGAAACCGTTGATTTTTTATTCTCGGACATTGTTCCTGATGGCGTTCTTGACTAGTGGAAGTTGTTGACGAAGCTTCCTCCACCCACAGCATATTACACCTTTTTGATTAGGCGCTATGCTCAAGAACGTCATCCATTTTGTGACCAAATTTACACGAAGCTTGAGCTTCAAGCTAAGTTATTACGCCGGAATGGTAATGCTACTGGCGTTATTGATCTTCTCTTATCACACAATATCTTCTCAAGAAACCAGTTTAATTAAAAAGGCAGTTCGGGAGTCCGTTAAGGATTCTGAGGTTACCAAAGCTGCCATATGGAACGGCATGATGACTAAGGAAAGGGGTGTCATCAGGCAAATTATAAACGCAATCGGCCTAACTGAAGGTTTCAAGGAAATTAATATTTATGATCAGAAAGGCGTTCTTCACTATACATCAAGACAAATAAAGACGCCTGTCCAGACGGACGGATTTGACGACCCTCTTTTGAACGATTTGAAATCAAACCCGAAAATAAGGCACAGCATTTCCAAGGACAGTACGCTTATCTCTGTCGTTAACCCATTGTTAAACGCCCAGAGTTGTTCGGCCGCAGCATGCCACACTCGTCCGGAGGACGACCCTATTCTCGGGGCGGTAGAGGTAAAAATTGGTTTGGAGGGGATAAACAGGGAAATTTCTCAGGGCGCACGCAAGACAATTGTTTTTGCTACCCTTCTATTTCTCGTGGTTTGTAGCGTAAGTGGCGTAGCGGTGTTGGTATTCGTCAACCCCACGATTAGAAACCTACAGGAAAAAGCTTCGAAAATGGCCAGAGGGGAGTACGTTCCTCGCCAGAAAGCCGGGGGCAACGATGAAATAGCTGACTTAGCCAGAGATTTCGATCGCATGAGTTTTCAAATAAATCAGCGAACAAATGAACTCGAAACCAGTCGAAGAATGTATAAATCGTTATTTGATGACGTTCCGTGTTACCTGACGGTGATTGACAGGGATTTTCGTATCACGCGCGCCAATAGATCGTTTAAGTCCGAATTCGGAGACAAGGTCAATCAGCACTGTTTTTCGGGTTATAAGAATAAAACCTCTCGCTGCAAAAATTGCCCAGTAGAAAAAAGTTTCTATGATGGAGCGTCCCACCAGTCAGAAGAAGTCTGGAGCATCAACGGCAGTCAAACCAACGTAATAGTAAAAACCTCTCCTATTTTTGATGATAAAGGTAAAGTTGAGGAAGTGTTAGAAATGGCTGTTGATGTGACGTTGTTAAAAAAGCTTCAGTTTAAGATAGAAAAAAAACGGCAGGAATTTCAATATCTGTTCGAAAGTGTCCCTTGTTATCTTACAGTAGTGGACAAAGATTTTAATATTATCAGAACCAACAATTTTTTTTCGCGCGATTTTGGTCCAGGCGAAGGACAAAAGTGTTTCCAGGTTTACAAAAGCTTTGAAAAGAAATGCGACAATTGCCCGGTAGAAAAGACCTTTCTTGACGGTTGTACCAACTACTCCGAAGAGGTTTGGAGGAAAAATGGAGAAGACACCTACATTATAGTCTACACGGCGCCAGTAACTGATGAAAATGGCGCAATTGTGGCTGTAATGGAGATGAGCACCAATATAACCGAAATCAAAAGGCTTCAGGGAGAATTGGCTATTCTCGGGGAGACCATAGCCGGGATGTCTCACTCAATAAAAAATATTCTGGCTGGGTTGCAGGGTGGGGTTTATGTGCTTGATTCAGGATTGACCCGGAATCGCGAGGATAGGGTTAAGGCTGGTTGGGCGATGGTCAAAAACAATGTTGAGAAGATTTCGGATTTGGTGAAAGGGATTCTTTACGCCTCAAAAGAAAGAGAGCCTGAATACAAACTCTATGAATTCGGTCAATTACTCACAGAGGTTTGTGATCTTTATGATGCCAAGGCAAAAGATGAAGGTATTCAGCTCGTTCGAGATTTTCAAGGAACAATGTGTTCTTGTCTTATAGATCCCGGTGGAATCCACAGCGCTCTGTCAAACCTGGTTTCAAACGCCATACACGCATGCCAGACCGGGGATACCGAAGTCACTCACCGTGTCGTAGTATCAGGTCGAGTGGACACAGAACTTTTAACCATTGAAATTTCTGACGATGGGGCAGGCATGAGCGAAGAAGTACGCCAAAACCTCTTTACAAAGTTTTACTCTACAAAAGGATCGAAAGGGACAGGGTTGGGTCTGGTGATCACCAGGAAGGTAATACACGAGCATGGAGGAGTCATCAGGGCTGAGTCCGAATTGGGACAGGGATCCAAGTTCATTGTCGAACTGCCCATTAGAAAGGACACATTTCCAAAGGACATAAATCAGGAGAAAGAACTCAAAGTTTAGTAACTTAAGGATATCAAGTCAGGAGGAAACAAATGAACGGAATAGGGTTATGCGCACTTTTTTCACGACAAGGAGATTGGGCGTTTGATTACGCCTTGGAGCTTGCAAGAAAGCATCAAACAAAACTTAATATTTTTCATTTTCTTGAATCACCTTATACTCTTAGAAGAGACGTAGTTTTTGTGGACGCGGACAAAACTGAAACCGCTTCAGTGACGCCGGATCTAATAGCTCAAAAGGACAAAGAACTACGCATGGGCTATGATAGCAAGCTGGGAGATTATGTTGACGTGGGGTTTCGTTTGTGTGAAGGCGTAAATGAAATTGAATTAAGAAGATGCTTCAAAAAGGGAGATTATGAAGTTTTAGTGATCGGTTATCAGTCGAAAGGAGCGGATTTCGGAGGCACGACGACAATAGAGGAGTTTTCAAGGAAATTTCATGGGCCAGTCGTGCTGGTGGGTCCGGAAGCTCCTGATATGTTCTATATCAATGATGCCGCTAAGAACGTTTTGGATCAACTTGACATCCCTGAAGGAAAGTGGCGTCTGCTAAATCGTGTTAAATAGTTTTATACCGAATTGATAGGTGTTAGTTTCCCGAATCGTTTTTCAGGCCGACTCTCTTACAAGCTTAGTTTTCAAGAATAAAAGAGATCGGCCTTGAAAATGGCCTAACCAACGTTTTTTTTAAAGGTGTGCCCTGTGAAATTTTCAAATGCTGACGAATTTGAGCTGCATGTTCACAAGTGTTTTAATAGAATGTTTGAACTCCTGATGAAAGTCGACTCCACGGTCAAGCAGGGAGCTGAACGAGAAGAAGAATCAGGTGATTTTGGTGTGATGTGCGACATGAGAGACTGGGTTGAAGAAATTATTTTACATTGCCATCTGGCCTGGCAGTATCACAGACTTTCCAAGGGACCGGTGAATCTGAACACATGGGATCACATCGAACAACCTAAAAACGACGACGAGAACTGAGATTGTCCGGTTCTTTCGGGTCTCGATTCTGAATTTTTCCCACCATCAACATTCTGTCCTTCCATAAAATTTTATCAAGACACGCCCGTAAATAATGGGTTAGTGTAGACTCAGGTCGAAATCATGATGGGGGACAGTCAGATCTAAATAAGGATCAAATCTTTAAAAGTATTGAAACTGAAAGGCCATGATGGCATATTTTATATCATTTAGATATGTTAGATTTTAGGGAATAATGATGACGCCTGCTGATACCCCAACAAACCTGACTTCAGCGATGGAAGACTATCTGGAGGTTATCTACCATCTCGAACAGGAAAGCAGAATCGCGAGGGTCCGAGATATAGCCAATAGATTAGGCGTCAAGATGTCTTCTGTGAGTTCAGCTCTCAAGATACTGGGAACCAGAGGACTTATTAGATATGATCCACACCAGTTCATCACATTGACGGAAAAGGGAATTTCCAGAGCCAGAGAGATAGTTCGAAAGCACGAAATTTTGAAACGTTTTCTTTCAAGCGTCTTACAGATTAACGATAATGTCGCTGAAGATAACGCATGCCGCATAGAACATCATTTGGACCCCGAAGTGATAAACAAGTTGATCCGATTTCTTGAATTTGTTCAGACTTGTCCGGTTGATCAATCCAAATGGATGGAAACCAGCGCTGAATCATGCCATGATTGCCTAGTCTGTCTGGAACAGGCCCGAAGGAAAATTCTGGACAGGGCGACAGCGCAACGAAAAGCCCTTGAAGGCGGAATGACACTTGCCGAAGCCGCGCCGGGAACTCGAGTGGTCATTCAACAAATTCAGGGTCTTGAAGATTTTACGGAGAATTTGTCCCAAGAGGGGCTAACGGAAGGTGTTACTGTTGAAATTGAATTCCAGAAAGACCTTGGTCGTGATCTGAGCCTCAATATTAACGGCTATCATGTAAACATGAATAAACATGACGCCTCAAGGATTTTTGTCAAGCCCGTTTAGTCCAGAGTACACTTCGGACGCCTACTTATTCGCTAGCGTCTTTTCTTCTAATAAAAATACCATTTCATAATAACGCTAAACGCTAAAATCAGTATTCCCGAAATCAGCAGATATGGACCAGATTTTATTTCTTCGGCGCGCTGTTCAGCATCGTGTCTTCCAGTGCAGCCTGCGTTACAGTTTTCACATCCACGTTCGTAAACCATCACTTTCACTCCTTTACAAAAGGATTTTTACACATTTAATCACTTTTATGTGAAATGGGAATCGCAAGATCTCGCTCCAACCACTGGCGCCTCAATTCACTTATTGATATTTTGCATAATAGATACACTATATCAATGGATTATAGTAATTATAGAATATATCAAAGTATTATTAGATGTTATTATGGACTATGTTATTGAATCATCTTTTTGATTATGCTATTATTTGTTGTATAGCAATCAGAACATCCTTGTTTGAATATTGCCTTGAAAGGTTGCGAGCCCATTTTATTTGATCGCAAGGACCCCTTGTATGGTATCAAATGCACTTGAAAACAAACAATTATTCAAGAAAATCCCTGACGCTGATTTGAACCAGGCAAAATTCGGCCGAACCGAATTAAAAGCCATAGTCTGGTTCGGTTGTTCAATTTTCTTGCTGATCTGTTTAGTGTCATACGATCCTCGGGACCCTTCTTTCAATGTAGTAACTCGTCGATCTGAAATTCACAATCTTTGCGGTTTGATAGGATCACACATAGCTGACGCTCTAGCCCAGTTAATTGGTGTGTGTTCGTTTTTTATCCCGTTTTTCTTCGCCATGACCGGGATCAAGTTTCTGTCCCAATCCTCACCCAAACATACACGCCTTTGGGATTCCGTAAGTTTTCTCGTGTTAACTTTGATCCTCTGTTCATTGATAGACCGGTATTCCTCCTTGACGATTTTGAATTTTTCTCCTCATAACGCCGGGGGCGCAGTAGGAAGTATTGTCAACGCCGGACTTTGCAAGTTTTTTGGTCAGGCCGGGAGTCTTGTGATCAGTATAACTATTTTCATCATTTGTGTTTTAGAATTGACCAGAGGCTCCTTGATCAAAGTGTTGTTGTTCTGTTTCCCGTCGGCTGGAACTCTCAACCTCTTGAATTTTGGTTTTCGGGACAAACTCAGTTCGTTATTGAATCTGGCCTTCGCGTGGTTACGTAGCTCATTAAAAGCTGCGCTATCGCAAAGACGCCACCAGGAGCCGGCTCAGGTCATCATTCCCCAGGAGGGATCGAGCCCCTTGTTGTTGGAGCGCGAGCCCCTTGAAAAAGAAGCCCTCGATGTTTATGCGTGGGAAAGGCTTTCTTTCCTGCCCAAGGATGAGTTCCATCGGTCGATTGACGAGCGAGTTTCTGAAGCGGACACTGATGTGTCTTACTCTTCGATATCAACTTCTGTTGAAGATGAGTTTGTAAGTAGGCAACATAATCCTATCCCTTGGAAATCTATAGATATCAAAGAATCAGATCTTGAATCAATACCCAACGAGAAAGTAGACTTTTCCGCCGCGCTGGAATCACAACAAATTGATGATCCAGGATACAGCCCGGATTCTTTTGAAGAGGAAAAACTTGGGGAAATAGATGACCTCACGCAAAATCAGGTCAGACCCATTAAAGTTACAAAGAGAGCGGACTTAGACCTGGAACCGATACAGGTAGAGCAAACTTTTGGTTCAACCGAATCGGATTATCGACTACCCCCTATAGATCTTTTAGACATTCCTGAACAGTCAAAGAGATTTGTTGATGAAAGATTGCTGGAGACGAATGCGGGCATATTAGAGCAAAAACTGGGCGATCTTGGGATTAAGGGCCAGGTTGTTGAGATTCATCCAGGCCCGGTCATTACCATGTATGAGATCAGCCTTGCGCCAGGCATTCCTCTGAGGCGGGTATTAAATACCAGCGATGATCTTGCTATGGCCCTGAAATCAGGCTCAACAAGGGTAGTGGCTCCAATCCCCGGAAAAGATACAGTCGGTATCGAGGTTCCGAATCTATACAGGGAAATAGTCTATTTTAGGGAAATTATCGAATCTTCAGTTTTCAAGTCCAACGTAGCCCCACTTAAAATGGCATTGGGAAAATGCATTGACGGCGAGCCTTTTGCGACAAGCCTGGCTAGAATGCCCCATTTATTAATTGCGGGAGCCACTGGAACCGGAAAGTCCGTCGGACTTAACATTCTTATTTGTTCATGGCTAATGACTTATTCACCGGATGAAGTCAAATTCATTATGGTTGACCCAAAAAAATTAGAGCTTTCCTACTATCAGGACATTCCACATCTTATCTATCCTGTTGTCACCGATCCGGACAAAGTACCCAAAGTCCTAAGTTGGGGAATAAGAGAAATGGAAAGGCGTTACGAACTACTCAGCAAAGCGGGCGCCAAAAACATTGAGAGTTATAATCAAAAGATTCAGTCAGGCGTAATATCTACTCCTGAGGGAGAAGACGATCCGCAAAAACTTCCATACATCATAATTATTGTTGACGAACTGGCTGAATTGATGATGGTCGCGGCAAAAGACATAGAAATTTCGATAGCCAGGCTTGCCCAGATGGCCAGGGCGGCTGGTATCCATCTGATCCTGGCGACTCAGCGTCCATCCGTTGATGTAATTACAGGAGTTATAAAGGCCAATTTCCCTGCCAGAATCTCATTTCAGGTTTCGGCCAAACCTGATTCAAGAACCATTATCGACACTGTGGGCGCTGAACATCTGCTCGGCATGGGCGACATGCTTTTCCTGCCGCCGGGGACATCGAAACTCCTACGATTGCATGGAGCTTTTGTGTCGGAAAATGAAATAAGACGAATCGCTGATTTTACTAAAGCTCAGCGGTCGCCTGTCTATCTTTCCGAAATATCCAGCATAGTAAATGGATCAGACTCTGGATCAAGTTCTGGATCCGAGGCGCTTGACGATGAAAAATATGATGAAGCTGTTGCGCTTGTAACGAGGATTGGCCACGCTTCCATATCGTTGATTCAAAGACACATGAGAATCGGCTATAACCGCGCAGCGAGGATTATAGAAACAATGGAATCTCAGGGACTGATCGGCCCATCTGATGGGACGAGTCGACCTAGAGAGGTGTTGGCTTTGTCTCTGGAGAATATTCCGGACAGGGATTAAACTATTCTATAGGCATTTTTCAAAAAGAATATGAATGGATTTTGTGTCGGTTAGGGGATATCACTTCCCAAAAGAATGTCCGGACTCCAAAATTTGCTCATTATTTCGGCGATTTTTAAAGGATCATTTCTCTTATCCTCAGAAAGATATGGGAATTCAAGAATGCGCTTACTATCTGTCATTCGCTTAAGATCTTGAGCCGTGAACTTTTCTTCGGGTCCTTCGGCAATTTCACCTTTAGACAAAATCACACTTAAAATTTTGATATTCCTCTTTTCGAGAGATTCTACGCTTAAGAGTGTGTGATTTATAGTTCCTAGCCTTGCGCGAGCTACCAGTATGACTGGAAAACCCAGTTTTTCCATTAGATCAATAAAGGTTCCTTTCTCTTCAATAGGGACAAACAATCCTCCCGCGCCCTCAACAATCACCAGATCGTGAGATTCTTGAACCGCTCTGATATGCTCCAACACATCTGCAATTCTAAGGCGACTGTTCTGCAGAACGGCCGCTCTGTATGGAGCGGCGGGAAATGCAAACCGGAAAGGAGCCACATCATCTATGTTCAGAGCATTTTGAGAAGCCGTCCAAAGGAAGTTCCCATCCTCAGGAAACAACTCTCCGTCTTTTATGGCGCAGCCAGTTTCCACTGGTTTTAAGGCTACACAATCAATGCCGTTTTTTCGATAAAACGCGGTTAATCCCGCGGTGATTAGCGTTTTACCTACGCCTGTGTCTGTTCCGGTTACGAAGATTCCCTTCATGTTTTATACGTCACACACTTCCTGAATAGATTCCCTAGTGGCTTTAACAATGGTCTCTATTTCGTCGTTTTGAATCGACAGAGGGGGCATTAGCACCACGACATCGCCCAAAGGTCTTAGGATGACCCCGTGTCGGCGAACATTACGAGTAACTTGCGCTCCTATTCTGAGTTCAGTTGGATAGGGTTTACGTAGCTTTTTGTCTTCTACCAACTCGACTCCCACCATAAAACCACATTGTCTGATGTCACCCACGTGATCCAAATCCGCTAAACTTTTCAGAAGACAGTTTTTGAGAAATTCTATTTTCTGATGTAATCGCTCCAGTACGCGGTCCTGGTCGAAGATATCCAGACATGCGCTTGCCGCGGCGCAAGCCAAGGCGTTTCCCGTATAGCTATGCCCATGAAAAAAGGTTTTATAATCTGTATATGGGCCTAGAAAAGCCTCAAAGATTTTGTCGCTTACAAGAGTTGCCGCCAACGGCAGATACCCTCCTGTCAATCCCTTGGCCAAACACATTATGTCAGGTTGAACCTTCTCTCTTTCGCACGCAAACATTGTCCCGGTTCTTCCAAAACCGGTAGCGACTTCATCGCAAACAAGAAGTATGTCATGGTTTCTGCAAATGGTTTCGAGATCTTTGAGAAACCCCTTGGGATGCACGATCATACCGGCCGCGCCTTGCACACATGGCTCTACGACTAGAGCCGCTATCTCATCAGCTCTTTTATCCGCCAATTCCATGAAGGAATTGAGGCATTTGTCCTTAAGCTCCTCTGGTGTTGAACCAGGGTTGTGATATGGAAAAGGAGTCGGGATAACTAGAGTGCCAAAAAGAAGAGGATGAAAAATACTGTGGAAAATGTCTATGGCTCCCAAACTTACCGAACCAATAGTGTCACCGTGATAAGCCTGATCCAATCCAACGAAAAGTTTCTTTTTTTCGTTACCCGTGTTTTTCCAGTACTGAAAAGCAATTTTTAGAGCCACTTCAACTGAGGTAGACCCTGAATCTGAGTAAAACACCTTGGCCAGATTGGATGGAGTAATTGTAATCAGTTTTTCGGCGAGTTCTATTGAGGCTACACTGCCCAAGCCCAGCAATGTGGAGTGAGAAAACCTGTGGATTTGATCTATGATGGCCTGGTCAATCTCTTCTTTTCTGTGACCATGAATGTTGACCCACAAGGACGAAATACCGTCGAGATATTTGTTTCCGTTTGTATCGTAAAGGTATACTCCTTCAGCGCGTTCTATTATCAGGTTATCATCGTTTAACCAGTCATTCATTTGGGTAAATGGATGCCAGATATATTTTTTGTCAAGAAGCGCCCAATTCTTCACCACTTTCTCCCTGCTAGCTCGAACTGCTCACGCTTCCGGAGAAAAGTTTCTGATCCAACCGGAAATCGCTAAACGAGTATGAAATAAATCCTAAACTTATGCTGACCACCAGACTAAACAGATGGTACACGGTGGCAAACGATACGGCTACAACAGCGCCTATTCCGAACAAGGCCAAGGCGTAACGACCCGCCGCGTGAAAAGTGCCTATGAAGCCCGGAGCAGAAGGAAGAGCGACTCCCAATGCTATGAAAAGCTGAATGGTAACAGCCACAAGAAAAGGCGCTTTCACGGAGAACGCCAACAGGAAAAGGTAAGTTGTGCTTGAAAATAGAAGCCATAGCGTTACGGAATAAAGAAAAATAATCAAAGCCTGTTTTGGACTCGCCATTATACCCAAACCATCTATCAGCTTTTCGGAAACACTTTCCAAAAATGCTCCTGCTCTATGTGGAAACACAGAGAAGATTTTTCGTAAAATCGAAACCGTTTTGTTTCGCCGCACTAAAATCATAACGACCAGGACATAGCCGAGGATAAGGCAAACCAACAGAACCTCACCCAAAAAAGAGAATTTTGGAGGCGCATCGGGCGTTTTTAATAAAACCACCCCTAGAAGTAACAACAAGCCTGAAAGATCAAAAAATCTTTCAACCAGAACAGCTCCGAATACACTTGAAAATGAAGCGCCTTTTTGCTGAAGCAAGTAAGGACGGACCAATTCACCGAGTCTTGCGGGCATAATCATATTGGCGGCGGCCCATATGTTCAACAAATCCCAGAGAGATCTTACGCTTAAAGAACAAAAGGGGCTCAGAATAACGCCAAATCTCATTGCCCTCACAAACTGGCAGGCCAGAGCCAACAAGAGACAAGGGGCCAAATACCAGACCTTCATCTGTTTGACCCCATCTTCCAAATCACCCAATGAAATGTCGCGAAACGTAAGCCAAAGGAAAAAAAGACCTACGATTCCCCCTACAATTATAAGAATATTCCGTTTAGTATTTGAACTCTGCTCTGTAGCGTCAACCATTTGTAATTCCCAATTCTTTTTCAAAGTAGATTATGGTAGCCTTTAAACCCTCCTCCAGCGGAGTCTTCGGCTCCCAATTGAGCGCTTTCTTGGCTAAAGAAATATCAGGGCGTCTTCTGGTTGGGTCATCCTTGGGTAAAGCTTTGTACACGATTTTGGATTTGGACCCTTTGATCTGCGCCAGTATTCTCTCCGCCAGTTCCTTAATAGTAACTTCATGAGGATTCCCCAAATTGATCGGACCTGGCTCATTGCTGTCCATTAATTTCGTCAATCCGTTGATCATATCAGATATAAAGCAAAAGGACCGAGTCTGGGAACCATCTCCATATATGGTGATGTCCTCTCCCTGAAGCGCCTGACAGATGAAATTGCTTACAACCCTACCATCGTTGGGCAACATCCTCGGACCATAGGTATTAAAAATTCTGGCTATTCCCACGTTCGTGTTGTTGTAATCTCGATAGCCTACAGTAAGCGTTTCCGCTGCCCGTTTGCCTTCATCATAGCAAGCTCTTGGTCCCACAGGATTGACATTACCTTGATAGGATTCGATTTGCGGATGGATTTCCGGATCTCCGTAAACTTCCGAAGTCGAGGATAATAGAAATCTTGCTTTTATTCTCTTGGCCAGACCCAGCATGTTAAGAGTTCCTATAACTGAAGTTTTTAGGGTTTTGATCGGATTGTTCTGATAATGAACAGGGGAGGCGGGACAGGCAAGATGATATATTTCATCCGCTTCAAGGAGTATCGGAACAACGACATCGTGCCTGATAAACTCGAATTTCTCGTTGTCTCGAAAGGTGGCTATATTTTTCTTGTTTCCTGTGAACAGGTTGTCAATGCATAATACCTGATGCCCCTTGCTCAAGAGATTCTCTATGAGATGGCTTCCGATAAACCCTGCTCCACCAGTCACGACTATTATTTTCATATAGTTCTCCAGGAGAATTTTTGTGAGAGATTGTCGGATTACAAAGTGAGGATCCTCTAATTGAAATACCATTTTCCAACCTTTATGACAAAGGTATAAAAATCATTAATTATTCTTCATTATTATCAGAGTGTGTTTTATAATAAGTGGGATTAATCGAGCTTGCTGCCATAGATATGAATTATTTTTTCAATAAAAACATCGTTTTCGTCTTCTCAGGAGCTTTTTTCCTGATCTATGCGCTACTTATCACATATCTAACCGGTAATATAGGTTTTGAAGGGGACGACTGGTGGATTTTCAGTTGGCCGTACTGGAATAGTTTTCCCATGTCACTTTGGCTGTACTCCAAGGAATTGTTAAGGCCATTGGAAGGTGTTTATTGGATAAGTCTTTTTGAATTGTTTGGGTTTAATAAAATTGTTTTCCATTTTTTGTCGATATGCTTACTGGCCGGCGCTTCGCTTCTTATGGGAGCCTGTTTGTACAATATGTATCCCGAGCGAAAAGCATTTGTTACCGCGTCCATTTTTTGGGCTTTTTTTCTTCCGACAGTGTCATGTCTGACATTTGTTGTTACGACTGACAATTCCCGTTTGAGCTTGCTGATTTTTTGGGCGTCAGTCCTGTCCTTTCAAAGATGGGTAAAAAAAGATTTGTCCTGGATGGGGTTGATTCTTCCGGTTTTACTTTATGTGGCGGCTTTTTTCACATACGAAGCCGCGAGTTTTCTCATTTTTACCATGCCTTTGTTTGTTATTCCTCTTTATGGTCACAGGTCGCAAGATGCATTGAGAGCCAATTTTTTAGTAAAAATGGCGTGCGGAACTCTAAGCGCTTTTTCCATAGCCTTGTTGATCCGTTTTCTGGTCTTGAAAGGGGGAGCTGTGTCCCATAGCGATCTGCTCCCTTCTTTTGAGCTGATCGCGTCTTATTTTGCTCTTTTACCCTGGTATTTGTTCGGTGTTTTTGATTTTTCTTATATGGATTGGACTTCAATTGCTTTAGGTCTTGCGGTTTGCATTTTTCTATGTGTTTTCCTGTTATATCTTGAAAAAAAGCGGTTAGAGTTTCCAGAAGACTCAGTACAACCTTACTACAAAAAGAAATTTTACATAATTTTGATGTCGGTCATGATCATTTTACTGGGTGTGGCCCCGTATCTGTTTGCAGGCTATGGGTCTGTCGCCCCCAAAATCGCAGACACTGTTTGGGCAAAATATGGTTTTATCCCAAGTGGATATACAGCGTGGTACAATTACAATTGGTCGAGTAGAATATATTCTTCAGCGTCTTTTGGCATGGCAATATTGTTAGCCTTTTTCATGACTCACTACAAAGATTATAAGAAGCGTGTTTCAGCCACGATTGCAGGGGTTGTTTTTCTGGGTTTCGCTGTCGCTTTTCATGTCGGCTTGGTCACTGACTGGAAGGAAGCGGCCCAAATCAGGAATTCCTTATGCAAGAGTCTTATTTCTCAGGTTCCGGATGTTGAACCAAAAACGAATTTTCTCTTTGTCGACCTGGAATCATACCACAAGAGAGCAGCCATCTTCAGAGGATGGAATGGGTTGCGAGAACTGATGAAAATGCTCTATTACAGCCGTGATCTTGGGGCCTATTACGTCTACAAACGCTCCTTGATCGCTCCAAATGAGCTTCATCAACAGGCTGTATATTATCCAAAAGGCTTTGTCAGCCGCGGAGTAAAAATAGACAAACCCCTATCGCCGGATTCTCTTGTTGTTTTAGATAGAACTGGTTCGGATCTCGTTCTTCTAGACAGTTTGAGTCGTGATGACGGATTGGTTTCAAACGGTATCAAGTGGGTCGGGGTATCTTCATTCACTTCAAATATTGACAGGATATTGCCCTGGTCTACGCTACCTCAAGGGCCGGTTCAAAACGCGTGGAGTAGCGGTTTGATTGCAACACTTAATCTTTACCAGCTTAATTTGAGCTACAAGATGCCTCACCAGTGGATTTATACGGGTTTTTTCAAACAAAAACAGTTGACCGGTTTCAAATAGCATCCTCTTCCTTTAAATCGTTCCTTTCATAAAAATTAAACTTGTATTGACAACAGCTTGTGTGAGGGTTAAACATAAGTTTGACGTGTCTAACAAAGATAGCCTTGGCGGATTTTGCAAGGCAAATCGTGGAGACTTAGTTATGACCCCCATAATTTCCCAGAAACGATGCATTGATTGCTCCGCTCTTAGAGACCGAAAATGTATCGCTGAAAAAACAGTCAAACTGTCAGACTATAAACCAGGTCAAAAAGGCCGAATTCTTCAGATTTGTGGCGATCCCGACTTTCGGCTTCGTATGATGGAAATGGGATTCATCAGAGGAGCAGAGATTGAAGTTGTCAAATACGCCCCCTTGAGTGATCCAATGGAATTCGTGATCAAAGGTTATCATATAACGTTAAGAAAAAAACAGGCGTCACACATCTTGATGGATGAACCCGACTTGATTTTGCGTTCTGCAAGTTAGTTTTCCCATTCACGGAAATGTATAAAATTAACATTAATCCGTTTTGTCGTTCAAAAAGGACAAATTTATTAATAGAAAGCTACGACAGTAGCCTAAGGACAGTAAATGCAGGGAAAAATCACCGTTGCTCTGGCCGGAAATCCCAACGCAGGTAAAACAACTATTTTTAACGCGTTAACGGGGGCTCGTCAGCATGTTGGAAACTGGCCGGGTGTTACGGTTGAAAAGAAAGAAGGAACACTCCGACGTAGTGGTCTTGATATTCACATTGTCGATCTGCCGGGAACTTATTCATTAACGGCTTTTTCTTTAGAGGAAATAATTGCTCGTAATTTCATCGTCGATTCCTCGCCGGACCTGGTCATAAACGTCGTTGACGCTTCAAATCTCGAAAGAAATCTTTACCTCTCCGTGCAGTTATTGGAGATGGGGTGCAAACTGGTGGTGGCCCTCAACATGATTGACGTCGCCAATGGACGTGGAATCAAAATTGATGAGCGTCATCTATCTCAACTTTTAGGAGTTCCAGTAGCCCTGACCAATGGCAAGAAGGGCGTAGGGCTCGATTCTTTGCTCGAAAAAGTGGCTTCAGAAGTTGGAAGAAAACAGGAACCGGAAGAGTTTTCCAGGCTTACTTATGGGGCTGAGGTGGAAGAGGAGTTAAGCAAAATTCAGCCACTTTTTTCATCTGAAGTTTTATTCGCGAACGGCGTAAGTTCACGTTGGATCGCAGTGAAGTTGCTGGAAGGCGATTCTGAGATTCTGAAGAAAATAGATAACCTCAAAGATAGGGAGAAAATTATTGAGCAGGTCAACAAGAGCAGATCTCATTTGACTGATATATTTGGTGATACGCCCGAAATTGTGCTGGCTGACGCGCGATATGGATTCATATCAGGCGCTTTCAAACAGTCGGTTCATGTTGAGAGAACTGATAGAGTCAATCTGAGTGAATCCATCGACAAAGTTCTTACAGATAGATTAATCGGACCGTTCATATTATTTGCAGTTTTGTATGGAGTTTATTCTTTTACCTTTCGTGGTAGTGAACCGCTGGTAGCATATTCCGAAGCTTTTTTCTCCTGGTTGGGAACAATTTTTTCAACTGTTCTTCCTCAAGGACTTCTGAAGTCTCTAGTCGTGAATGGGATAATAGACGGCGTTGGAGGAGTGCTGGGTTTTACACCTCTTATAGCGTTCATGTTCTTCGCCATCGCAATACTTGAAGACACTGGCTATATGGCTCGAATTGCGTTTATGCTGGATCGGGTCTTAAGGGGTTTCGGGCTACACGGCGCTTCGATGCTGGCGCTTATGGTGTCCGGCGGAATTGCCGGTGGGTGCGCTGTTCCTGGTATTATGGCTACACGAACCATGAAGGAACCCAAAGAGAGGCTGGTTACTATTTTGGTAGCCCCCCTTATGAATTGCGGCGCCAAACTGCCGGTATACGCTTTATTGATAGGGGCTTTTTTCCCTGGTGATCGAGCGTCCACAATGTTCGTTCTCACCATCATATCGTGGGGAATGGCGCTTACTGCCGGTAGAATAATCAGATCGACCGTTTTATCCGGTCCATCTGCGCCCTTTGTCTTGGAACTGCCCCCTTATAGAGTTCCTACGTTACGTGGGCTCTTGATACATACATGGGAAAGAACCTGGATGTACGTTAAAAAGGCCGGGACCGTTATCTTAGCGGTTTCCATATTGTTCTGGGCCTTAATGACATTCCCGGGACTCCCTGCGGAAACTAAACAGGTGTTTCAGGAAAAACAGAACATCTTGACCTCTAAATTCTTGGAAGATCCGGAAGTGGCTAAAATCTTCCACAACGAAACTGATCTCAAAAGTTTTGAGAAATTTCTAAAGACCCGGAAAATGGACACGACACATGAAATGTCCAACACTTTGGCTTCATTTGTAAAATCAAGAGAAAAACCTGCTCAGACGCCTGATGACATTGTTTCAAGTTCGCGTGAAGCGTCTGTTGGACCTAAATACGAAAAATTCAGAAGTGAATTATCTACATTGGCAAATGAGGAACAGAGTCTCAGATTAAAAAATTCAATCGCTGGCAGGATGGGGTTCTATCTCGAGTGGGTTTTCAAACCGATTGGTTTTGACTGGAGAACCAATGTCGCTCTGCTTGGTGGATTCGCGGCGAAAGAAGTCGTTGTTTCCACTCTTGGAACAGCCTACAGTCTTGGCTCGGTAACTCCTGAACATTCTTGGAATCTCGCTGAGCAGCTTAAGAAGGAGCCGGGATGGAACCCGCTGAAGGCTTTCACATTGATAATGTTTGTAATGTTATACGCTCCCTGTTTTGTCACTTTGGTAGTTATTCGGCGAGAAACAGGAAAATTGCGGTGGACGTTGTTTGCCATGGTTTATACTACCATGCTGGCTTATGCAGTGGCTTTTATCGTTAAAACCGTGGGGACATTTCTGGGAATCGGCGTCACCTGATTGTTCGACGCTTGAGGAAGTTAAAATGTGGCAGGAAATACTTGTAGGATTGATCGTATCGCTGGCCGTCGTTTTTGTAGCTTACAGGTTTTTAAGAAACTTCTGGTCAGGTTCTTCCCAGCAACCGGGCTGCTCATGTAACTGCGCAACGCCATGCTCTGAAAGGAAAAACTGTTCGGTAGCCCCAGATCTTAATCACTCTGACACTTTCGTAAAATGATTGATAGACCTGACGGTCCCTGTTTATATTATAAACGCCATGAGCTTTTT
This sequence comes from Desulfomonilaceae bacterium, assembly GCA_041662605.1. Lineage (NCBI taxonomy): Bacteria > Pseudomonadati > Thermodesulfobacteriota > Desulfomonilia > Desulfomonilales > Desulfomonilaceae > Desulfomonilaceae bacterium. The sequence goes on along the minus strand of JBAZSD010000005.1, from coordinate 63,823 downwards.
TACTCACGTGCCCCATAGAGATGATATACCCCAAGAACAGAACACGCCGAGTTAGCCTCTTATCGTCTCTCGGTCTTTTATTGCCTTTATTCGTCGGTATCGGTTTTTAGCACGGCAAGAAAGGCCGACTGAGGGATCACAACGTTACCGACCTGTTTCATTCTTTTCTTGCCTTCTTTTTGTTTCTCCAACAATTTCTTTTTACGAGTTATGTCTCCGCCGTAGCACTTCGCGAGAACATCTTTTCTTAGAGCCGAGACGGTCTCCCTCGCTATTATTTTGCCCCCTATCGCCCCCTGGATTGCTACTTTGAAAAGTTGACGGGGGATTTCTTCCCTAAGTCTTTCACACGACTTTCGGGCCTTTTGATAAGCTCTTTCCTTATGGACAAGCATTGAAAGGGCGTCAACCTTTTCCCCCGCCACCATAATATCAACTTTGGCCAATTCTGTTTCCCTGTAATCCAGGAATTCATAGTCGAAAGACGCATATCCACGTGATACGGATTTAAGGCGGTCATAAAAGTCGAACAACACCTCAGACAATGGTAGATCAAAAGTAAGTTCCACTCTGTTGGAATCCAGATAAGTCATATCTTTCTGAACGCCTCGCCGATCTATACATAGGTTGATGACCGGACCAAGGTGTTGCTCTGGTAATATTATCGAAGCCCTTATAAAAGGCTCTTTCGTTTTGTCGATGAATGTCGGGTCCGGATATTTCGCCGGATTGTCTATCACTGTTTCAGTCCCATCTTTTAAAACTATAATATATTGAACAGATGGCGCTGTGAGGATCAAAGAAAGATCAAACTCTCGTTCGAGGCGTTCCTGAACAACCTCCAGGTGAAGTAGCCCCAGGAACCCACATCTGAACCCGTGTCCCAAAGCTGTGGAGTGGTCTTTTTCGAATGTTAAAGAAGCGTCATTGAGTTTCAGTTTGTCCAGCGCGTCCGCAAGTTCCTGGTACTCATCCGAAGAAATCGGATAAAAAGATGAAAAGACAACAGGTTTGACAATCTTGAATCCTTTGAGAGCTGTTTTACAGGGATTGTCTTCAAGGGTTACGGTATCCCCTATTCTTGTATCGGTTACAGTTTTTATCCCTGCTATAATGTAGCCTACCTGGCCTGCAGACAATTGTTTTTCCGGTTTGCGTTCAATCAGAAAAATTCCTGTTTCTTCAACTCGATAATTGGCGTTATTTGACCAGAGTCTGATTGTTTGACCCGGTTTTACCGATCCATCAAATACCCTTAAATGCACCACAGTGCCTCTGTACGGGTCCCAGTGGGAGTCAAAAATCAGCGCTTTGAGAGGCGAATCAGCGCTTCCTTTAGGTTCCGGTATTTTTTTTACTATCGCCTCCAAGACATCTTTTACTCCTATTCCCTCTTTTGCGGAAACAGGTATGGCCGTGTCCGGATCCAACCCGAGATCTTTCATGATCTGATGTTTTACCCGGTCAATATCAGCCGAGGGCAAATCAATTTTATTGATAATGGGTATGATTTCGAGGTCCTGCTCAACTGCCATGTAAAAATTGGCAAGAGTTTGCGCCTGGATTCCCTGGCTTGCGTCAATAACCAGCAGGGCCCCTTCGCAGGCGACCAGAGCACGTGAGACTTCGTACGAAAAATCGGCGTGACCGGGTGTGTCAATAAGGTTTAACGTATAATTAAGACCATCAGAAGCTGTGTACGGCAGCGCAACCGACTGACTCTTAATGGTAATCCCACGTTCTCTTTCTATATCCATCGTGTCCAGCATTTGATCGTGGAAATTGTGTGTCCCCACAACGCCGGTGATTTGGAGCAAGCGATCCGCTAATGTAGATTTACCATGATCAATATGCGCTATTATGGAAAAATTTCTAAGTCTATCCATCAAGATCTCCAAAAATCGGAAGGATTCCGCCGAACCCGTAATTTAAGAGCAAATTATGATCGAGACGAAGTTTAGTGTGAAAAGGTATTCTTTACAACTTCGGATTTGGAAAGAAACAGCTCATGGGCGCCTAATTGTGACGAGTAAGTTCCCAAGATCGCTTTTAACGGAACATGGAATGTTTTACCTCGATCGGATACCAGCATAAGATTTGAACCTGAAATCGTCAAACCCAAGCATTTTTTATCTGGAGGCGCGATCTTTTTTCTTGAAGCTTGAAGTAGATTTGATCCCTGGAGCATCCGACTGAGAGAAGCGTTATATATGATCGCATTCACCGGCGATTTGTTGAGTTCTATGACTTCTCCATTGAGCACGACCAGACCTGATGGAAAACCGGCGTTGGTGTAAGAGCCAATGACTCCTCCTAAAATAGAGCCTTTTTCGATTGCTTTAGCAGGATCGATTACATAGGTTTTTCTTGTATAAAGATAATTTGCTACTAGCCACACCGTTTTGTTGTTCCAGATTGTAGTGGCCATAGCCGTCATTCGCAGATAACCAAATGGGATTGTTAGCGATATGATGGCCTTGCGCGAAACCAGGGAAGCCTTTAGATCGATGCCCATGACCAAACGGGTCGTGGTGTCGGCTATTAATAATGTTTCTCCATCAAGCGCCAATTCTTCGCATGCCGGTTGCACATAGGCCGGAATTTCGAAACTCTTGCCGTCAAATGATCCATCCGTCTGGATTATTCGAATTTCCTTGGACCCGTCTCCGTTTTCAAATAGCGCTAACCATTGATCGTTCCAAGCGCCGAAAGATAGAATCTTGGAATTTTCTTCCGGTCCAAAAATTGTTTTCCCTTCTTCCCAATTCAGCGACATATTAGGTCTATCCAATATGGCTCTAATTGGGACCCAATTGCCATAAACCAGAATAGCAGTCAGAACAGTGAAAGGAATCCCTATGTTCAGAAAATAATTCAGCGAGCCTGTGTACACATCCCCTGAACTGAATCGCTCTGGTGAATCGAACTTCTTACGTATTCCGGCCTTTAGCCGAACATATCCGATCAGTACTTCTATGAGCATCACGCAGGAAAAAAAACTCATCAGAAAAGAAAAATAATTGACGGATGAAAACGCCCAAAGCCCATAGGTCATGTAAAGGAAATATTTACTGGTAATAGTGATTCTGGAGCCAATACCCATGACATTTATTATGACTCCGAAAACCACCACAATGAGGTACAGACTTATGTAAGCTGCGCCTATCAACGGCTCTACCAGATGATGAAATATTGCGAGCATGGATACCACAACCATGCCGAACTGATCACATACCAGATCAGTAAAAGCCCCTGATTGAGAAGCCTTATCAAGATTTCTAGCGTAAGCTCCATCAAGACCATCAAAAATTACATGACCAAGCAAAAATATTGAGGCCAACCAGGGTTTTCGTAAAAAATACAGAATAACTCCTGCGAGAAGAGCAATGCCGACATAGGAGATTGTGTCCGGAGCGAGACCAATTTTCTTAAGAGGAGGGAATATGGCTGAGGTAAGGCTGGTTCTCTTTTCCGCAAGCCATATCTGAATCCCGCGCTCTTTGCCGAAATAGTTGAAAAAGTCTGATTGAGGCGGAGTTTTAAAACTTACTTCATTATTTTCTTGCCAATTAGGCATACCAGTTTGGACCCATCACAAATTTATTTTTATTGCTTCGGATATAGATTTTATCTCATCCATAATACCCGGGACCGGTTCCCATGCGCTGATGGTCAAGCCATCCCCGTAATTTCTAGGCACCACGTGTATGTGCACATGGGGCACGACCTGATTGGCTGCTTTACCGTTGAGCTGCATGACATTTATTCCATCAGGTTTTAGGGTATTTTGAACCGCTTTGGCCACTTTCGTCACGACACTTCCCAACCACCCATAAATTTCAGGCTCCATTTCAAGAATTGTTTCGTAATGTTCTTTGGGAACAATCAAAACGTGACCTTTATTTAAAGGAGCTATGTCCATGAAGACCAAGGCTTTTTGATCCTCATAGATTTTTACGCACGGAATTTCTCCTTTTATAATCCTGCAAAAAATGCAATCAGCTTTATAGGCCATAGAATTGACCTCCTTTTCAAATGCCGCGTTTTGATTAATTGGGTTAATCGTTTAAATGTTCAAACAGTACAGAACTTAAATAACGTTCTCCAGCGCTGGGCAAAATAGCAACGATGGTTTTCCCTTGAAACTCTTTTTTCCGGGCCAACTTAATCGCAGCGTACACAGCGGCTCCGGAAGATATGCCACTCAGAAGCCCCTCTTCACTGGCCAATAATCGAGCGTAATGGATTGCTTCATCACTGGAAACTTGCTCAACATCGTCTACAATCGACAGATCCAATACCTCGGGAATGAACCCGGCGCCAATTCCCTGAATCCGGTGTGGACCAGGCGTAAGTTCTTTTCCTGACATCGCCTGAGTGATTACGGGGCTTTCTTCAGGTTCGACAGCTACAGAAACAATCGCCTTATTTTTCTTGTGCTTAATAAAGCGAGACACACCAGTAATAGTCCCTCCCGTACCAACACCACTGACAAAAACATCTATTCTTCCATCCGTTTGTTCCCATATTTCAGGACCTGTGGTTTCCTCATGGGCCTTCGGGTTTGCGGGATTCTCAAATTGTTGAGGCATAAAAAACTTTCGAGGGTTACTTTGAACGATCTCCTCAGCTTTTTGGAGAGCGCCTTTCATGCCCTTTTCCCCTTCCGTCAAAACCAGACGCGCCCCGAACATTCTGAGGACTTTTCGTCTTTCAACACTCATGCTATCAGGCATCGCCAATGTCAAAGGGTAACCTTTTATCGCGCATACGTAAGCCAGGCCAATCCCAGTGTTACCGCTGGTCGGTTCAACCACTTCCATACCTGGTCGTAGAAGTCCTTTTTCTTCAGCGTCCCGTATCATGTAAACCCCTATTCGGTCTTTGACTGAATAGGCAGGATTTCTACCCTCGACCTTAACCAGTATTGTGGCTTCCTGAACTCCTTCGATTTTGTTCAGTTTAACTAATGGAGTAGATCCTACGGCTTCCGTGTTGTCCTGGAAAAATTTTACCATTTCTCCCTGCTCCCTGTTTTTGTTCTCCTGCCTGTTAATTGTTTAGGTATCAATCACACCTGGATCAATCTCCTGCGTCTCTACGAAATCGCATATCGGGTAGGATCCAGGACTTCAGCGTCCTCGAAACCCCGTTTACGTAAAAGACAACTTTCGCAAGCCCCACATGCTTCACCAGTATCAGAAGGGTCATAACACGAATGGGTCAAACTATAATCGATCCCCAATTCCGTGCCCGTTTTAATTATCAATGCTTTGGACATCTTAATCAAAGGGGTGCGAATTTTCATTCTCATTTTCCCTTCAACAGTCTTCTGAGTAGCCAGGTTGGCCATTTTCTCGAAAGCGTTTATGAACTCTGGGCGACAATCCGGATACCCCGAATAGTCTAAAGCATTTACCCCAATATATATTTCTTCCGAACAGGTCACTTCCGCTAATCCTATGGCAAAAGCTAGGAATATGGTATTTCTTGCCGGTACATATGTGACCGGTATCGATGAGCCTATTTTCTCGAACGCCATGCCTTTGGGAACTTCCACGTCGCTGGTCAAGGCGGAACCACCGATTTTTCTCAAAGGTATTTCAATTATCAGGTGTCGCAGCGCTTTAAAATGTTCCGCTACTTTTTTAGCGGCTTCCAACTCAATTTTGTGCCTTTGACCATAGTCAAAACTCAACGCGTATATGTCAAAACCATCCGCTTTGGCGATAGCCATTGTGGTTGTTGAGTCAATTCCTCCTGATAATAAAACTACTGCGGATTTTTGGACCATAAGTCCTTCCGTTCCGTATATTTTCCGTTTAATCAAATTGTCGGCGCTAATTTTGAGACTTCTTCCGGTCCAAATTCCAGGATCTTAAAAATGGCCAATTCAATCTCAACTGTTTCCTCTTTCATAATTAATAAACGTTTCCTGGCCTCAGGGGTTTTGCCGTATGTGTCTTTCAGATAAACAAATCTGTTTTCCAGACTCACTATTTCATCGTGAATTACACGCTTGTCCGAGTAAAAAACTATATGTTCCTCTGCTACCGGCCGATTTTTTTCTCCTTTTATGACCACATGCTGTTCGATTATACGGGCCACTTCAGGCAGACCTTCTTCTTCCAGAATTTGTCCGCCTACAACATCATGGTTTTTGGAGCCCGAAATAATACAGGGGTACTTTCCAATGTCATGAAGAAGGCAGGAAGCCCTTAACAGAGACATGTCGACTGAATATTCTTCCTGGATCAAACTATGTCCAATGAATCGGCCGACCTTCCATACCATTTTACAGTGACGTACAATGTGATCCGGCGTGGAGTACTTTCTCAAAAGAGCGAGGCATTCCGCTTCCCCGGGAATAGCGATCAACGAATCCATGTCCCGCTATAATCCTCCTCACGGTTTTAATTATAGACAGTTGAACCTCGACTAATTTCAAGTTTCTCGATGAGCTTAAACTCGTTACGCATCTTTATATTCATCAAAGGTGAAGGTTAAACTGACAATACCATCCGCGAAATGTTTGTGTATCTTATATGGAACTTTTTCATATACTTTTAGCATTGGTTGATTTGAAAATAACACATCAGCCTTGAACCCTTTGATTCCTCTCTCCTTGGCTATTTCGATCAAATAATTGAGTAAATAGGAAGCTATTCCTCTTCCTTGATAATTTTCGTCTACCATGAAAGCGCTGTCGGCGAAACCCTCGCCTGGTTCAACCATATATCTGGCTTCGGCTATCATTTTTCTATTTTCACGTGGACCGACAGTAGCTACAATAGAAACTCCCTCGTCTTGATTTAGATTTATATACGCCTGAACATTCTTGTGAGGCATGCTTCGCTTAGGGCTAAAGTATCTAAAATAAACCGAACTTTCCGAAAGGTTGTAAAATAAGTCTCGCAGCATAGTTTCATCAGTCGGTCTAACCGCTCGAATGTGACATTTCAGACCATCTTTAAATATGTGATCCGTTCTGATCCTCTGTCGCAATTCCGGAGAAGCGCTCTTATAATAAATTTGATCCGGATAAATGTAGCCCAGTTTTCTGGCGGCTTTCATAAGCTCTTCCCGATGGTTGGGGTGGGCCACTTCAATCAACGCCATAGCCCTTTCTCGGATTGTTCTACCACCGAGATATGCTATGCCGTATTCTGTGACAATGTAATTAACCTCTCCTCGATTCATAATAACAGCGGATTTTGGGCCAAAAGAAGGTACAATTGTCGACCGACTACTTTTTATTGAGGTAGATCTAAGACAAACTATCGAACGTCCTCCTTTGGACATGCTCGCCCCCAACATGAAGTCGTGGTCACCACCAGATCCTTCGAAGGCGGTCCATGTGGGATTTCCCTGTCTGATTTGACCTCTAAGATCGACCTGCAAGGCCAAATTTACGGCTACCACTTTATCATTCGCCGCAATGAACATGGGATTGAGAACAATGTCACTTGTATAAAATTCAACTGCAGAGTTTTCATCAACAAAATCGTACAAATGTCTTGTTCCCATACAACACGTAGCTAGAGATTTACCGCGGTACATTTTTTTTGTGCTGTTATCAATTGCTCCGGCCTCTATTAGATCAACCAGGGGATCTGTAAAAATTTCTGTGTGAAGACCCAAATTTCGTCGGTCTTTCAAATGGTCCATTAATCCTTGGGATATTCCGGCAAAACCAAATTGAAGTATGCTTCCATCATCAATGAGTTCTCCACAGTAATGGCTTATTGTTCGCTCTCGTTCGCCTAGCTCCTCTTTAGGCAATTCAAATAACTCCTCGTCACCCTGTACCAGAAAATCAATTTCATCTATCATAATAGAGGTGTCCCCGCATGTTCGGGGCATTCTCGTATTTACTTGGGCGATTACAATACGGGCCGATTCAACCGCTGATTTTGTAGAATCAACCGATACCCCTAAACTAAATCTTCCAAATCTGTCTGGGGGAGCTACCTGGATAATAGCAACATCGATGGCGATTCGCCTGTTTTTGAAAAAGTTTGGTATTTGCGAATGAAAGAGCGGCACATAATCTGCTTCTGACGGTCTTTCCTGTTCCCCTGTCCGGCCTCCCACAAAAAAAGATTTTATTACAAATCTCCCTGGAATCTTGGCGGCCAGATCAGTGGCATAATCCCCTCTTATAAACTGAATTATTTCAACATCCTCAACTCTGCTATTTCCGAGGGCTTCAATTACGGCTTTCGGCTCTGAACACATACTCCCCAGATAAACACGATCACCATTTTTTACCTGAGAGGCGGCTTGTTCCACGCTCACCAATTTGCCTGCGTATCTGTGTTGCCAATCCCTCATGATAGGTCTCCAAGTTATCGTATATTTCTTTTCTGACTATATCATATGTTGCCAACAGCTACCCATTGAACTTTGCGCATTTGAGTTTTCTCTGGAATTTTCTCTTTTGTGAAGAATTTGTGCCCCAGTTTAGAGGTCAAGGCATAGTCGCCCTTGACATATGTAGCCTCATAACCTTACATAATACTGGGGTTTTAGAATCGAAACCCATGATGTAGGCTAAACAAATCTTAACTTGTTGAATTAGTTAGGTTGTTTCGAGACAGGAGGATTGTATGTCTGTTGAAGAAATCCAGTCTTTGACGGATCGCGAATTGTGGACTTTAAAGGAATTTGTCGAAAATACTATACGCAAAAGTGGGACTGTTCTACTTGAACTATATGGTCGCGGTAACAGAAAGCTTAAATTTGATGACGAACTTGTGACAGACGCTGAAAACCGCGTTTGGGACATAATTGAGACTAAAATTGGCGGAAGCTTTGAGGGACATGGTTTCTTGAGGGAACTTAGTGAAGATCAGTTGAAGGGATCTTCCGTTCCCCGGTTCATCTGGATTGTAGACACACTTGATGGCGCGGCTTCATTCCAAGCGGGTTTTCCGGTCTGGGGCGTAAGCGCAGCTCTTTTTGAGAAGTTTTGGCCTGTGTTGGGGTTCCTTTATTTGCCCGTAACCGGAGAGCTATATTCAGCTTATGCCGGTAAAGAAGCTTTCTTGAATGACAGGCCGATTAAAGTGCGACAAGATCCGACCGTTGATAATGAGAGCCTGGTTCTTGTGTACTCACGGTTCCATCGTGATTTTAGCAGCAACTTCCCGGGTAAAATACGAAATCTTGGGTCTTCGGCCGGGCACCTGGCATATATTGCTAGAGGGGCCGCCGACGCATGTATAATGAAAAATTTGACCGTTCGGGATCTAGCCGCCGGAAGCATTATATTGGAAGCGGCGGGAGGCGAGATAAGGTACCTGAACGGAGCGCCTTTCCATGTAGGATCCTATTTGGATGGGCAGAGAATTGAAGAACCTCTTATTGCAGCTCCCAAGGGATGTTTCGATTATTTCGCTCAGTACTTTCACAAAACATGATGGCCCTGAATTAGGGGCAAATCAAGAGACGGAGCATAGATGAATACGATCGGTAAAAGATCAGAACACATCCTTGCGACTATTGTTTCCGAATACATCACTACCGGTGAACCTGTTGGCTCAAGGACTCTATCCAAGAAACTTGACATAGGCCTGTCAGCCGCTTCGATCAGGAATATTATGAGTGATTTAACGGATTCCGGATTTATTTCCCAGCCCCATGTCAGTGCAGGCCGTGTACCGACTGACTTGGGATACCGTTATTATGTAGACAGATTTCTGGAACCAGTCGGACTCAATGAAAATGAAGTAACAACAATAGAGTCGTGGATTGCCGCCGCAGGTATGGACATCAGGGATGTCTTCAAGCAGTCTTCGTGGGTGCTGGCTGACCTTTCAAAACAGACAGGAGTGGTGAGCGGTTCCCCAGCTACTGAACAGACCTTCAAAACCATAGATTTTATAAAAGTCGCTAAAGACAGGATACTCGTTGTTCTGGTTTCTACTACGGGGCTCGTCCAAAACAAGATGATTTATGACGATGAAGATATTTCACAAGTTACTCTTGAGTCTTGGAGTAGAATGTTAAATGATATTCTGAAAGATCTGGACTTGAAACAAGCGAGGGAGAGAATTGAACAGGAATTGAGTCATGAAAAAGCCAAATTTGACGCTATGTTGGCTAAAGCTCTGAGATTGGGACATATAATATTGTCGGATGACAACTCTTCCAGGGAAATATTTATCGAAGGTTCAGTTAACATTGTCGAAGACCTTGAATTTTCTCAGATTGAAAAAATAAAAGCAATTTTAATTACATTTGATCATAAGATCAAGCTTCTTAAATTATTAGACAAAACGTTAGCTGCCAGAGGAATTCAAATTTTTATTGGAGCTGAACACGGCATCAACGAAATGGAGTCATGCTCCGTAATAGCCTATCCAATCAAGGCTGAAGGGGCAATATTGGGAAGCATTGGAATCATCGGGCCCAAGAGAATGAATTATGGAAAGATTGTGCCTTTAGTGGGGGCCACCGCAATGGTTTTAACACGACTCTTAAAACGAATGATTGAAAAGGATTCTTAGAGGGCGCCTGTCTAATGCATGCAGTTTGTGAGATGTCGGTTGTTAACCTCTCTTTATCTCTGAAATCATTTCGTTGGCGGACATTATTCTAAAAAGAGGATTCAGCGCTGAATTTTCATAAATCTTTAGAGTCATTTCGTGTAATTCGGGTTTGTAGCATGCCGAAGCGTCGCTCACTATCACTGTATTGAAATCATTTTGTATAGCGTCCAGAGCAGTCAACAAAACACAGACATTTGTCATTATCCCACAAACTGCTACTGTTTCTATTTTCCAGGTCCGTAGAGTTTGGTCAAGATCCGTTTTATGAAACGCGCTCATTCGCCTCTTTAGTAAAATTGTATCAGAGGGTTCAGCATTAAGCTCCTCTATTGGCAAATCCCCGCCAGAGCCTCTTATGGCATGGGGCCTCATTTTCCCGCCGAAAATAAAATCACCCGCCATGAAACTGTCGCACGCGAATATTATGGGCTTGGCTGTAGATCGAAATGTTTCAATTAACTGATTAATGTTGGGGATTATTTTGCCTGCTTCATTGTCGAGAGCGGATCCCCTCGAGAGATTAACATTATCTTTTATCATATCTACGATTACGAGCGCATGACTCATTTTTTATTCCTGATAGCCGGATAGAGAATTTTTTTTAACAGAAAACTTTTAGACTACTTTTTCACTGAAGCCCAGATAGCATATACTGGATCACTAGGAATACCATATTTAAAATATTTGTCATCCGCCGGTCTTGGTTTCCCTTTACTTTCAGAATAGCCCACGATCTGAAGTTTTCCCGAAAGAGTAATAAATTTTTTTACCAAATCCATTCTGTCCTTTTCGAGAGTGAATTTCCAAATATTCACTGCTTTCGGCGGAAACATCCTGTTTGAGAACACCAATATGTGGATTCCCCCAGGTTTGAGAACTCTGCCAACCTCTGACAAAACATCTATTGGTCTGGTTAGATAATCTATTGAGACAGTATTTATAACCGCATCAAAAATATCATTTTCAAAAGGAAGTCTCGGGTCAACATTTAGATCGTGGATTATCCTGTGATTCAATCTAACGTTAGCCTCAAGCTCTTGTTCATTCAGGCCCAGTCCTGTAACGCTTTTTGGAACAAGTTCGTCTCTCAAATGTGAATCAGGCCCGGCCATCAAATCCAAAATATTTGACTCCTTAGGTATTAACCGCGCATAGATTTCCTCAACCGTGCTGAGCGCAAGAGAATCAAGATGACTAACAAGCCTGGGTTTCGAATAAAATTGTGTGTCGATATCTTCGTTATCTCGGAGAAAATCCGATTCATCAAAAAATTTTAAAGTTTCAGGCTCCATTTTTCACCAAAAGTTAGATAGGGCGCCAAAAAAGCGCCCTATCTACTAGAAGTCGTCAATTTGTTTTTTTAGAGACTACCCCAAATCAACTACTTGCACGCTAGATCCTTCAACGCGTCCGCTGACCAAACGGCAAGCGGCCCACAGGCTCCCCTTGAGTCTATACGACACCGGTAACCCGTTCTTTCGACGCCTTGACCATCCAGCACATCCCAACTCTTGACAAAATATGAGCATTCATCATTAAAACAAACGTGGTGAACCTCGCCGCCCCAACTAGACGCTTCAGGCGTGGTTATCGGATCCATATCAGATCCGCAGTGGGGGCACTTTAAACACTCCTTGGACATATTTTCTCCTCCTGCGTATCGCGCCGACACTAGGGTCGACGCTGTGAACAAGCTTTATCATCTTCAAACATCAGAACGTTTTCGGCTCTCGCCAGTCTTATCATCTTGTTCATTCCCAGCGATTAAGTCGACATCAATTAACTCTTGCAATTAAGGTAAGTATTTGTTCAAAATCTCGCAAGCCCCTTTTTGGTCAGTTTTATGTGATGATTTTCGGTGGTCAGTCTCAAACTTAGTTGGGTTGGCGCCGTCAGAATTTTAGCGAATTTGTTCCATGTAGCGCTTTTACGATGCCAATTGAGCAAAGGATCATTTGATGACCGATGAGACTTTGGAACAAATAATAATTAGAAGCCTCCAGGAGGGAGTCATTACAATAGAGTGTAATGGCTTAATTTCAGGAGTAAATCCCGCGGCTCTCAGAATCTTGGGAGTAACTAGCGAATCTGTACTGACTTTTTCTTTTGACACAACTGTGCCGCCGTCTCCAATAAACAGACCATTTTTAGATATATTTCAGGATCTTGTAAGTTATGGATCGATCACCACTTTTAGAGAAATCCGTTTGGTCCGTTTTGACGGGGCCACGATACAAGTGTCTGTCTCCAGCGCCGCCCTGGATATTACTGAGTGTATACCGGGCACAGAAAGTTATGTGGTGGTATTTCGTGATATTACGGCTATTAAGGGCCTGGAAATGGCGAAAAGAAAAGCCGCTGATCACCTGGCTCACGAACTCAAGACCCCTTTGTCCATCATTAAAGCTTGTTTTCAAGGTCTTACGCCAATCTGCGGTGCAGATCATAAAGCTAAATTGATGATTGATCGTGGGGAAAGAAATCTGGATCGACTTCTGTCCATCCAGGATTCTGTGGGGCAGGTTTTCTTTCCAAAAGTTCTGAAAAGTGAAAAGCTGCTTGTTCCAGAGAGCATCAACAATGTCATAGGGGATATACTCCATAATGCGAGACATCGTAACGTCAAATTAGAAAAGAATTTCAACTATTCGGGCTTTATATATTTTGATCTGGAATTATTACAGACCATTTTGGAAACCTTGATAAAAAACGCTATTGAGAATACCCCCGATCAGGGGTTGGTGGTTGTTACTTTAGATCAATCCTCTTCTCGTGATTTTCAAATTCTCGTTCATGACTACGGAGTAGGAATTCCAATTGGAGATTTCGAATTTATTTTTGAGGGATTTCACCACACTCAAGCCACGGACGAATATTCTACAAAAAAGCCTTTTGATTTCAACGCCGGCGGCAAGGGATTGGAACTTTTTCAGCTTAAGAATCTTTGTGAGATTCACAAATTGAGAATCGAGTTTCAAAGTCAACGGTGCCGATTCATCCCTGAAACAACTGATCATTGTCCTGGAAGCATAGATCAGTGTCCCTACGTTCAAAATCCTGAAGAATGTTTTGGTTCCGGTTTCTCCATTTTTAGCGTAAGTTTTTCAAACTTGACTAACCAAGATTGAAGTTTTCACGAATTCTAAAGTCCAGGGAAGACATTGTTATGGATAGAGAGCTTTTTTCAAGATTGGATCGCATGTTTTATCCTCGTTCCGTCGCCGTGGTGGGGGCTGGAGTTGACCCTACCAAAGTAGGCCACGCTGTCATGGACAGTCTTGTAACAGGGAAGTATGAGGGAGCGGTATACCCCATTCATACAAGGCATGAGCGAGCATTCGACTATCCAGTGTTTAAGGATATATCGGATTTGCCTGAAACTCCTGATTTGGCTGTCGTGGCGTTAAATCAAGGCGCTTCCATAAAAATGGTTAAAAGACTGAACGATCTTGGGGTCTCTGGAGCAGTGGTGTTGGCAGGGGGATACGCTGAAATGGGGGACGAAGGCCGGAGATTACAAGAGGACCTAATTCAGGCGGCGGGTCACATGCCAATAATAGGTCCGAACACTCTGGGCTTTATCAATACCCATTCCAAATTAAATGTTACTTTTTATCCTCGAGTTCTCTGTCCAGGTAATATTTCTTTTTTGAGCCAAAGTGGTGGAATTGGATTATCGATTAAAGCACAGGCGCACGATCAAGGCGTGGGATTTTCGAAATGGATTGGGGTTGGGAATAGAGCCAACATGGAATTTCATGATTGGCTCGATTATCTCAATATGGACGACCACACAAAAGTAATCGGAATTTTTTCGGAGGGTTCAGGCGCGCCACGGGCAATGATCGAGGCTTTGAAAAGAGTTTCAGCTAAAAAGCCTGTTGTAATTTATAAGGGCGGCCAGGGAGAATTCGCCGATAAAGTCACGATAACACATACCGGCGCAGCGGCAGGTTCGGCTCGGGTCTGGCGTGGCGCAATTAAACAGTCCGGGGTTGAAATAGCTCAATCTGTGAATGAGCTTGTTTGCATGTGCAAGGCATTGTCCATAGGAGATGTTCCTAAAGGAAAATCCATAGGAATTTTTACTCATACCGCTGGACCGAGTATTGTGGCGTGGGACGTGCTCCAGCGTGATCCTTCGTGCAGACTCGCTGATTTGAGCGAAAGAACTCTTCTGGATATCGCCACAATCCTGGGCCCCTCGGTACCGGTAGTTTACAAGAATCCCGTGGACGGGGCTGCGGGAGCTTTTTTGACAAAACCTTTTCACGATATTGCTGAAGTAATTCTAAAGGATGAAGATGTTGATTGCCTGCTGGCGATTTTTTGTGAACACAAGAATTGGCCGTATCCGACAAAAGCGTTGATAGAAGTGAAAAATCGTTTTTCAAAGCCTGTCGTGGCGTGTTTCATAGGCTCCATAGGAGCGATGGAGCCTGACAGATCCTTTTTGCATGATTCAGGCATACCAACATATTCCTCTCCCGAAGAAGCCGCTTGGGGTTTAAAGAGCCTGCTAACCAGAAGTGGGACGTCACTTACGGACTAACGTTCTGAAGCCTGTGATGGCTATATTTCTGCCGGCATTGGAACCGTCTCGCCTGTAAGAATGCAGCCTTTCCTTATTACAAAAGGAACACATTTTGAGAAAATAGATGTTTTCTTGAGGAATCCCTAAAGTTGTGAGTTCCCGGTAATTTACTCCTGGTAAATCAAGGTGTTTTTTTCTCGAATCAGGTTTAGTCTGTTGCGTAGAAGGAAATGTAAATTCCGACGCCCACGGAATACTTGACATCAATGGATCCAGAACAATTTCATCCACTTGATAGCAACATGAGCCAATCGCAGGGCCAATAGAGGCAATAAGGTTTTTGTTTTTTATCCCGAAAAAATTTTTTAACGTAACAACGACTTTTTTCGTTATCCGCAAAACCGTTCCTTTCCAACCGGCGTGAATCGCCGCAGAAATTCTTGTTACCGGGTCAATGATAAGAATAGGAACGCAGTCCGCTGTTTTTACCGAAGGATATAGCCCGGAATTGACTGATATTATCGCATCCGCTTTTAATGAGGTTTGAGGAATATGATCCAGGATAAGTATCTCTTCACCGTGCACTTGATCACATTCAATTATCTTTGAGCGTTCTACTTTTAGGCTCTCACAGAGAGATTCGAGATTATTTTCCGCATCACATTTTCCCGAGTTGTCGGAATTTAAATTTTTGAGCGATTCAACAGGATAAGTTGGAGTTTTTTGTAAACGCAGTGAAAAGGCCATAATAGCTCCAAAAGATTCCACTTGGTCCAAGAGACAGGCCTGATTGGTTATTCTAATGGCGCTTGATTTCTCGATGTCCTGGCTCCTTTTCATTTCTTCAAAGATTCTTTTTAAATTTTATCTCGGTTATTTATTCCAAAAAATTCCAGCCATTCAGACACATCTTCTATTTTTGGATTGGGGTCTTTCGTTTCATTTTCTGCGATAGAATCAATTTGTGACAATTCAGATCTAAACGCTTCTCTAGAAATGACTTTAGCCCCAAAAGACGAAACACAAGATCTTAACTCTCTGTCTGACGAGACTACCGTGATATCCCTAGAGTATGACGCGGTTCTAACCATATCTTTTATTCTATCATCTGCGGAATGTCCGGCCTTGGCGTAAAATATTTTAACACCCTTAAAAGCGGCGCCATCAGGGCAGAGGTTGTCTTCAACACCATCAAATACTATTTTGACCTTCTTTCGTGTCTTGGCCACATATTTGACCATTTTGAGCACTAAATTCTTTCTGAGAGTGGCCCAAGATGAAGATTTAATTTTTTGTCCGATAAGATTGTTGCCGTCGATTATGATAATCACAAAAGCCGCCTTTTTTGTCCTCCGTCAATCGATTAATCTGATTGACACCTTGATTGACAACAATAACACAAGATGAGAAAACTAATTTGTTTCTTCTAACATTCCGATCATAGACTCAACGAGGGGTTTCAAGCATATCGTGACTCAAAATCTTTCCAGAATTCGAAACATTGGGATTATGGCGCATATTGACGCTGGGAAAACCACTTTGACTGAACGAATTCTATTCTACACCAAGAAAATTCATAAAATCGGAGAGGTCGACGATGGCTCCGCTACTATGGACTATATGCCACAGGAACAGGAAAGAGGGATCACTATAACTTCTGCTGCAACTGTATTTAACTGGAATAATTACGAGATTCATCTGATAGACACTCCTGGTCACGTTGATTTCACAATTGAAGTGGAACGAAGCTTAAGGGTTTTGGACGGAGTTGTAACAGTAATATGCGCTGTGGGTGGAGTTGAGCCGCAAACCGAAACTGTATGGCATCAGGCTGAAAAATACAACGTTCCTCGTATCGCGTTTGTAAATAAATTGGACCGAATCGGGGCTGATTTTAACCGAGCGATCTCCATGATGAAAGAAAGGTTGGGGGCGAACCCTATTCCCGTACAGATTCCGATGATGGACGGTGAAAATTTTAAAGGTGTAATAGATCTTCTCGGTTTTAGAGCAATCATCTGGGACAGTGAATCAAAAGGGGAAACATTCAAAATTATTGATATTCCGCCGGAGTTTTTGGACTCGGCTGAATCCGCTAGGCGGTTGATGCTGGAAGCAGCGGCTGAACAGGATGAGGACCTTCTTGAATATTATCTTGAAAACGATTCGCTGGACGAAAAACAGGTTCTTTCTGGACTTCGAAAGGGGACAATCGCTAACAAGATTGTGCCCATTCTGTGCGGTTCAGCTCTAAAAAATCAGGGTGTTCAACCTGTAATTGACGCTATAATCGATTTTCTTCCTTCGCCTTTGGATGTTCCCCCCATAAGTGGTGTCAATCCGCAGACCGGCCTGGAGGAAGTTCGTCATCCAAAATTACGCGATCCCCTTTGCGCTCTGGCCTTCAAGGTAATAATGGATCAAGGCCGAAAAACGGTGTTTGTGAGAGTTTATTCCGGAGAATTGGCCGCTGATAGCGAAATCCTGAATGCTACCAGGGGTGTTAAGGAAAGAGTCGCAAGGTTGTTTCTGACGCATGCGAACAAAAGGGAAAAAATAAAATCCGCCACCGTAGGCAGTATAGCCCTTGTAGTTGGACTTAAAGAAACCAAAACAGGCGACACTCTTACAAGCCCATTAGCTCCTTTGATCCTGGAATCCGTAGAGACTTATTTACCGGTGATATCGATAGCAATAGAGCCTCAAACCAGATCAGATCAGGAAAAATTGATTTTCTGTCTGGACAAGATATCGCAGGAAGATCCATCTTTTGTGTATGCGGAAAATGTCGAAACTGGGCAATTGCTCATTTCAGGCATGGGCGAATTACATCTGGAAATAATAGTCGATCGACTTCGCAGAGAATACAACGTTGAAGTCCAAACAGGAAAACCTCAAGTAGTTTACAAGGAATCTGTTTCAAGCCGAGCCGAGGCAAGGGTAGTCTTTGACCGGGAAATTCATGATGTTAGACATTTTGGTGATGTTACCTTGTCAGTCGCAAGTGGAGACCGAGGATCAGGTTTTGTATTTGAGGCTTCCGAGAAAATTCGCCAACTCGTCCCGGAATTAATTCAGCACATTGAGAACGGCGCTCGGGAAGCTACTCTTGCCGGCGCGATCGCCGGAAATGAAGTTGTGGATTTGATTGTAAAGCTTGAGGATATTGGAACTGATCCGTCGAATATGTCTCCTCTTGGGGTTAAAGTCGCAGCGTCTCAAGCGTGTAGAGAAGCTTGTGAAAAGGCGGGACCAATAATTTTGGAACCTTTTATGAGTGTGGAAGTCGTGGTTCCGGAAGAGTTTGTAGGAGAGGTCATCGCTGATTTGAACAGTCGCCACGGACGGTTGGAAGAAATTACCCCGAGGGGAAAGATATCAGTAATGAAGGCGATTTCTCCTTTAGCAAACATGTTCGGCTATTCGACTTCCTTGCGATCTATAACTCAAGGTCGTGGTATTTTCTCGATGCAGTATTCACGCTATGATGTCAAACAATAACTTTCAATTGAGTTTATCCCAGATTTTTTTAATTTTTTGTTCTATCAGGATTTCTTAAAAAATTCGCGCGGTCCACCTACATTTATAAATGATGAGTTAAAGTTACGATATAATGAATGGTATTCAGATATCCTGTGCCATTTTTTAAGATATCCATGCGGGAGATCTTCACGTTCTTCTACACTGCTCCAGCCCCCGGGAACCGGATATGCGTAATATGGTAAATGTTTTGGAATTCCTCGAATCAGGACGACCTCTGGAATTTTCCATTCTCTCAAGGCCATATAAATCCTGTGCATGCCGTCATTTATCAGTAAATGAACCGAACCATCCAATTCAATGGATTCTTCAACAATGGGAGGTAATAAATCCACTGGATCTTCACTGTCATCAATTGTGAGTCTTACAAAACCATTGAGTTCAAATATGTTTATCCCGTATTCTTCCAACGCCCATTTTAATTCTCTTACTTTTTTCAGTTCTTCTCTGAGGATATAATTTTGCGGTGGAGCCATAAACTCAGGCCTAATTTTTTCCAGCGATATATAGGTGTCGCTATAAATTGTTGTCTGAGGCGCGTTTAGCATAGTGACTTTTCTGAGCTTCAAAATTAATTCATCAACTGTAAATTGTTGCGCTTTTGTTATTTTCATGTTCTCTCATCCAGAAAATCGTTGTGTTAAAAAATGAGTATGTTTTTAGAAGTCTTTAAGAAATAAAGTCAGCGGTTCTTCTTTTAACTCCGAACTCTGTTTTGGATCCGTAGCTATCAACTTACGGGTAGAATCATCGAGTAAAGTTCTTATCATAAGCTCCTTGGCTTCATTTGAGATGTATATTTGTTTAAATACCTTTATTTCTTTATTTGTTTCCATGATTTGACGCCAGAAACGGTCAAAATCTTTGTTCTTGGAATCATAAGCTGATTCATAATATATTTCACTGATACCTGCCTGGATCAGTTGTTTGAAACACCAGTTACATGGCTCTAATGTGCAATAAAGAGTGGCGTTCTCCAGTGATGTGCCGAACCTGGCCGCTTGGTTGACCGCATTGACTTCAGCATGACTTGAAAGACAATAATTGTATTTTTCCGCGTCATGGGCTCCTATAGCTCGTCGTAAACAAAAATCCGGCCCTTTGTCGGAACAGTGTGGAGCGCCGTGTACCGCTCCATTATAACCAGTGGCCAAGATCCTATTATTCCTGACAATTACCGCTCCTATTTTTCTCGAATTGCAAGTAGAACGCGCGCTTACCAATTTCGCTAGCATCATGAAGTATTCATGCCACGTCGGTCTATTCATTCTGGACACCTTTTTAAATAGCTCCCAATGGATTTGTTCAATAACTATAGAGGTTGCACAAGATCACGAATTCGGCCTGACTCGTTGTCTTCGATAAAAATCTGACCTAGTGTTTCACTTGCTTTGCATACATTATCCCATCTCTTGATTCTTTCATCAGGGTTTTTGGCGAATATAAAGAAATCTTCCCTGTCAGGAATTTTCTCCCCAGGCAGCATCTTCAAAAACTCCTTGCTTGGGTAGATTTGGAGCACTCTGTCCAAGGTCTTAACAGATGGTTTTTTCCAGGAAAGTTTCTTGTCAAACCACCCAGGCGTTATTTTCTCCTGATAATGAAAAAACAGGGTCAGCCCGTCCGCAGGATAGTAATCCTCGTTTAGTTGATAATTTATTAATCCTCCATCCCGGTATACGCCTCTAGGAGCGCCGGAAATTCGGGAAACCCCTCGAATAAAATATGGCAGAGAACCCGTTGCCAAAGCTACGTCTTTAAGATTTTCCTCATCCATGTGGATGGCTGTTCCTTTGAAACCTGCAGAAATAAAATCAGGCTTTCGAGGTCCGGTGTAAAAAATTGCTTTTTCATAGAAAGGCTTCATCAAATCGGAACTGAACAAATTTAATCCCGCTGAAACGATTAGCGCCATGCCCTCAATTCGAACATTTTCGGAAGCGGCAATATTTTTTGACCGCACTGTGTGAATCGCCAGATCAAATTTAGGGTGATTCAATATGTATGGGATATCCCGATCATCTATAAAACTTTCCACATTTGCCCTGATTTTCATAGCCACGCTCAATGGGTTGTCTTGAGCCGTGAAAACATTTCTCGAATAACTGTACCTCAATTTTTCGTACGCGCTTAACGGATCCGTGCAGGCCATGGCCAGACATCTCCACGCTCCTGCGGAAGAGCCCGCCAAAAGCACGCGTTTGAAAGAAGATTTTTCCAGGAATTTTGATTCAATGACAGTACGATCAAAACCCACTGAAACAAACCATTTAGGGCCACCTGCCGGTCCTGTGAATACGCGTACGCGTTCAGGTTTTAGTCCTTCGTCCCTTATAATTGGCAAAATACCGGGACCAGCTTTGTAACAAAGCAGATTCTTCATTATGAAACTAGGATACCATGGATTTTATTCATTTCTCTACTGTCAACATCTTAATTACATAATATCAATATGTTGCTATGATAAGCTACTCTCCATATATCGAAAATATATAAGTTTTTATGCCTAACATATTCATTTAAAAGCATCATTTTTTTCTTGACAATAAAATGTATTCATATAATACGTGAAATTAGTTAGTTGCAGTGTTGGAAAGGGTATGTTGAGAAGTTATTACCCTACCAATTAGTTTTCATTAGTTTTTCCAACTTAACATTTAATCGTCTTCGATTATGAGCTGGTTCTTATGTCCAATATTGGAATTGGTTTCTGTCAAACCAGGGCCATCCAGGAAAGAAGGATCAGTAGTTAGACAAATTTAGAGATGCTTTTCTCTAGTTCGAACTCACAGATACGATATTTTAGAAGAGCATGCTTAAAGTTTAGTCTGATCATGTTTTACTTTAATAGTTAATTAATCCCTTAATTTTAGAGATTTATTGTAATATCTGTAAAATTAATATTAAGAAATATTGTTAATTTATTAATATATAATCAATATGTTGTGTTTAATAAGTTGTTTCTAATAAAAAAACACAATATATGGTTAATTTTATCTTTTTTCCTTGACAATTTTTCGTGGAAAATATTTAAGCATTACCAGTGAGTTCGATCTGGGAGGACAGCGCAATGAAAAGAAGCACTGTTATGCTACTGGTATGTCTAGTATTTTTCAATTCTGCATTAATTGCATACTCTTACGAAAACCAACATTCTATTAATGTTGTCGTCGACCCTGGTGGTAATCAGTCATATAACACTGAACCCGCCTCGTATGCTCCATCGTCCGAGTTCTTTCAAGCTTCTGCTATCCCTGCGTCAGGCCCCGGACCACAATTGGCTGCATTCAGACCTCATATAGGATACGCCCGGCCAATTACAAAAGTCAGGCCTGCGGCATGTCCACCCTTGGTAGCCTGCGGGTCGAAACCTGACCCCCCTTGTATTCTTCCAAGAAGGATGCCGAGGCAGTGGGAAATCAGCGCTCAAGCTTTTTTCGCCAAGCTTAGCGGGACTATTCAATGGCCTGCGGTGGTAAATGGGCTAACCACCACAGAAGCGAGTATTACTGATGACCTTGGGCTCCCGAAGCATCCAGTGCTTGGTGAATATTCGGCCTATTATCAAATAAACTGGAATTGGTCGATATACTACTCAATAATGCCTATAAGCCTAAGCGCCACTACTACAGCGAACCGGTCATTTAATATCGGTTTCTGGAATGTTACTGCCGGTAATCAGGTTCGTACCGACTGGAATTTCATTTATCAACGCCTGGGCTTGATGTATACGGCCATCAACACGTGTAACGCCAATTTATCGATTTACACCGCCTGGTTGTATAACCCTCAGGAGTTCAAGGTGTCTTGTTCGGTTTGTCCAACCTGGCCGGCCAGTAAACTGGATAGAGATCGGCAGATGTTGATGTCGGGTATAGACCTGAAAAAGTGCATTCGTACTCTTTGCAATGGCTCGACTTTGTCTTGCGATACCAAAGCCAGTATTGGCTACCTGGACAATACGCTGGTTTTGGACATACAGCCAGGTATGAGATTCAGTGTTCCTCTAAATTGCGGTAGATGGGGTTTTGTGAAAGGTGGTTACAGGTGGTTGAATTTCAACGAGAGCCGTAACGATCTTAAGATGAATCTGTATCTTGAGGGTGGTTTTGTTGAAGGTGGATTGATTTTTTAGGATCTCTTCAGCTTGAATGGCGCCGGCTCTGAATGTCCCTTCATGTGAAATTGGGTTTAAACTCTCCCTAGACTGAATGTCCCGAAAGTCTGGGAAACCATAGGGTTATAAAGCCCTCCTCCGGCGCCATTCATTATTTACCTTAACCCTAGAAAAATGAAAAGCCCGAAAACGGCTTAATATGCCGCCCCTTTCTGGGCTTTTCACGAAGTGAAAGGGTATGTTGAGAAGTGCATTCTTCCTACCATATTTCTTCCAACAGGCAAGTCTTTTTTCACTTTTCCAGATAATTTTTTTTCCAGTCTTTTTTTAAATATCCCTCATTGATTATAAAAAATTACCTTCAATTAGTGATTTACATAATTTTCCAAATGTGATATATTAAAAACACTCGAGGGTTTTTACCCTTACATTGCCCTTTTTAAGGAGGCTGTGGGATGATCGACAGACCAAGTGAAGAGCGACGTCCCGATTTGAATATTCCAAAATCCAGCCCTGGTTGGAGCAAAGTTCATTCCTGGGTATTTTTGGGGATTATTGCGGTGTCTTTTTTGATCTTGGGAATTCAAAATCGATACCACTACTTGAGCCCGGTAGGTTTAGGAAAGGCTTATAGGATTGACAAACTCTTCGGTGGCATCCAGGAATTTGATCCTCAAAGAGGTTGGATAATCGCCCAACTTCAGGCAATGGCTCCTCCAAACGCCATGTCCATGTTGGAACCATCCGCTTCTGGCCCTCAGCTCCCTCAGGTAGCCCCGTTGAATATGCCGGCGGCTACTGCGCCTGTTATTGACAAAAGCCCTGAGACGCCTCCTGTTGCTGCCATTGCGCCAAAGGAAGAGGTGGTTACGGCTCCAAAAGAAACTGTGATTTCTCCTAATAATTCTGTTCCGGCAACCGTCAATGCTGTTAAACCGCCGGAAAATCAATTGACCTCAGAACAACGACTTCAATTATTTCAAAAGACTTTCCCTGATTTTGGGGAAGACGAGTATCAGTTGGCCAATGACGATCTTTTCCCTGATTGGAAAAAGCGGTTTGCGCCAAATGGTACCTGGGCTGATTTTTTAATGACTTATAAGGATTTCATTAAATGGTGGAATGACGCCGGGAATCCGGCGGAATCGGGTACAAAGCTCTGGCAGGAGTATTTAGCGGCTAGAGGAAGGAGTTAGAGGGTCTGTCGTTCCGTTTGCGTGATTCAACCGGGCCGTGAGCGGTTGGAATTCTGTTCAATATCCATTGTTAAATGGAGAGGTCGGATCAAAACACTTGATGGTGTCTGTCCGGCCTTTTTCTTTTTTTGTTCATGTATTTTTATAGGTAGCGAAAATCATTCTTCCTGCTGTGGTTTGTAACACGCTTGTCACTGTAGCATCCATAGTCTTTCCCATGAATTTTTTGCCGTTGTCTATTACAACCATCGTGCCGTCATCAAGGTATGCGACACCCTGCCCCGGTTCTTTCCCTTCTTTTATCACTTGGACTTTCATTGTCTCGCCGGGCAACACTATGGGTTTAAGAGCATTAGCCAGTTGATTGATATTCAGTACCTGTATGGATTGAACTTCCGCAACCTTATTCAAATTAAAGTCGTTTGTTATTATTGAACAGTTCAATTCCTTGGCCAATTGAATCAATTTTTGGTCAACTTCTTTAACTGATGGATAATCTGCGTCAGAGATTATGATCTTCACGTAGGCTTGTTTTTTTATTTTATTGAGTATATCCAGACCTCTTCGCCCACGTGTTCTTTTCGTAGACTCGCTGGAGTCTGCTATGGTTTGTAATTCCTGCAACACAAATTGTGGGATTATAAGATCACCGTCCATAAAACCTGTTTCACATATATCGGAAATTCTGCCATCAATTATTACGGATGTGTCCAAGACTCCTACTATTTTACGAACGCCGGAGTCTGGAGTCCCTATGTTCTCGCGGAATTCCCGTGTCTTTGCGGAACCAAGCTGAATCCCTGTCAAAATGAAAACAATTGTTAGAAGGCAAATCAACGGCCCTAGTATGTCTGGGTTATCAATTATGGAAGATACACTCCAGATCAATATCACACTTGATATTAGTCCTGTTATAGCTCCAATAACCGCCCCAACTATTTTAAAAACGTCTGAACTCAACCAGATGTGAAGTAATTTGAGTGTCCCCAATCCCAGAACTACGAAAAATATGATTCCTAAAAATATTTGTTCAAGTGAATTAAAGAGAGAATAACTGATGAGAGAACCGAAGAAGACATAACTTGCCAGAATAATCGATGAGATTATCTTACTAAGCGGCAAAAAGAGATCCTTTCAGTTTATGATCCACCATTTTTATTTCATGAAGTAGTCAGCAGTCTTTAGCGCATTCGTTCAGATTAAAGCCGCTTCTTTGAAAGATACTGTTTAACGTACGCTCTATCTCCGTTTCATCAGTTTGTTTTGCGATAGACAGTTCTTTGATAAGTAAATTGTAGGCTTGGTCAAAAAGCCTTCTTTCCCCATGTGAAAGGTCTTTGCTTTCTTTCAGTAGACTCAAGTCCCGGTAAACTTCCGCCGCCTGGAATATGCTTCCGCTACGCATTTTGTCCTGGTATTCCCGATGCCTGCGGTTCCAAGTCTGGGAATCAGTTTTCATTCCGCGTTTTTTGAGGATGTCGATAACCTGACAAACTTCACTTTCATCAACTATCTTTCGTACGCGGTTGGACTCGACTTTGTCAATTGGGAGTTTAATTACTGGTTTTTCATTGGCGGTTTTTATTTCCGTTTCCAATATGTAGCAGAGTTGATCAGAGGTCCCAATTTTTTCTTTTCTGATTCCAATGATTCTCGCTACCCCGTGAACCGGGTACACCACAACATCTCCGATCTTGAACATTACCCAGCTCCCTTTCTTTGCGGTTCAGTGATCGGCTCAGATCTAGGTCCGGAAAAAAATTAACCCATCAGAGAGGCGCTTTTTAAGGCGTTTTTGGTGACTTAATAAGTTTTTTCGGTTAAGGTTTCGCCATAAGGGCCTTGTTAAAAGGATCCCGCTCGACCATTTCCTACCCCACTAGAGGTTTCACCGAAAATGAGATTATACAAGTTATAGTAGCTTGTCAACATAAAAGCACAATATGGAGTAATTATGGAATCATGCGTTGTTTGTTTTGTAACCGTGGATACCCGCGAAAATGCTGAAATTATCGCGTTTTCCTTAGTTCAGGAAAAAATTGCAGCGTGTGTAAATATAATTTCTCAAATCAGATCAATATATACATGGAAAAATAAAATATTTGATGAAAACGAATTTCTGCTTATTATCAAAACCAAATACTCCCTATTTGAAACACTTAAGAATCGGGTTAGACAGGCGCATCCTTATGAGACTCCCGAAATAATTTGTATTAAAATTCTTGATGGGCTTCCCGAATATTTAAACTGGATTAATGACTCAACTCAAAACATGTCCTGACCTGATTGCAATCCTTTCGGAAGGCGCGCGATTTTTACGGATTCCCGTTCGGAAAGCTGCTTTTTCCAAAATGATATCTTACATTGATTTGCTGATATCCTGGAATAAAAAGGTCAATTTGACTTCCATCACGGATCCCAAGAGAATTGCGGTCGTTCATTTTTTAGATTCTTTGACGATTCTTAAAGTCTGGGAAGACACATCAGGGAAAAAACTCTTGGATATTGGATCTGGCGCGGGTTTTCCGGGATTAGTTCTGAAAATTGCTGACGATTCTATAAAACTCACTTTGCTGGATAAAAGTTCAAAAAGAATCGTTTTCATGAAACATATAGCCAAAGAACTTGGTTTATCCGATATTCGTTTTGTAAACCGAACGACGCAGGATTATTTCTCTTCTCAAACAAATTGCTTATTCGATGTTGTTACGTTCAGGGCGCTCCCGAAAGGTAGCCTACATTCCTTAGATGCAAATAGGTTTTTGCTGTCACATGGATCACTGATACGAATGTACTCTGAGGCGCCTGCTTCGCTCGAATCAGAATTTTTATTCCTCAATGAATACCGCCGTTGGGAAGGTTTTTTGCCATATCTTAATCTGAAAAGGACGGTCATTAGATACTCTCTTCCTTAGTTATGAATGGATCTATCTAAAAGTAATTAAATTTAGACATGTTACCTGTTTCTCCTTTCCGTTTCTCCGTCTCTATATTTTTAGATTGTCTAACAAATCTCTTTTATGATATTGCTTCTCCGGCACAATATATTGTGGGTGTCTAATAATGTCACGCGTGATTTGTATATGTAATCAAAAAGGTGGTGTGGGAAAAACTACCACGGCGGTTAATTTGTCCGCGTGTCTTGCCATGTCCAACAGAAAGACTTTGTTAATAGATCTCGACCCACAGGCTAATGCGTCTACCGGTGTTGGTTTTCGTCTACAACCTGGTGAGAATTCCATTTATCAAGCCCTAATTAATCAAAGCTCACCCGAATTAGTAATTAAAGAAACTGAAATTAATGGATTTTCAATAATACCCTCTTCTCAGGATTTAATTGGAGCTGAGGTGGAGTTAGTGAGCTTGGAAAACAGGGAACAATTTTTATCAATATTGATAAAAAAAATACCATCAATTTTCGACTATATTATAATTGACTGTCCGCCATCTTTGGGCTTTTTGACTCTCAACGCATTAGTAGCCGCAGAATCTGCAATAATTCCTATTCAGTGTGAATATTACGCATTAGAAGGAGTTAGCGCTTTACTCAAAACAATTCAAAAAGTTCAGCGTATATTTAATGAGTCTCTCTTCATTTGTGGCTTCGTTTTGACCATGTTTGACTCCAGAAATAATATTTGTCATCAAGTAGTTGATAACGTAAGACAAAATCTTGGAACTCAAGTTTTTAAAACAGTTATTCCAAGAAACGTAAGGCTTTCAGAGGCCCCAAGTTTTGGAAAGCCTGTTTTGCTCTATGATCCCCAATCTACGGGAGCCACAA
Source organism: Desulfomonilaceae bacterium (assembly GCA_041662605.1). NCBI lineage: Bacteria > Pseudomonadati > Thermodesulfobacteriota > Desulfomonilia > Desulfomonilales > Desulfomonilaceae > Desulfomonilaceae bacterium. The sequence goes on along the minus strand of JBAZSD010000005.1, from coordinate 36,099 downwards.
GTTATATGTCGCTCTCAATGGAGATTCTGGATGCTGAAATCCAAAGAAGTAACTAAAAAAAGAAACGCTCTTGGATTGGGTTTAGATGCGCTGATCCCTGTAAGCTTCCAGGAACAGGATGACTTTTCCCGAATTCAATCAAAAATTGTCCCTGTTGATGCCATTCAGCCAAATCCCAACCAACCACGGCGGAAATTCGATGATCAGGCATTGATGGAATTGGCTTCCTCGATCAAAGAAATAGGATTAATTCAACCTATAATTGTTAGAGTCGTTAATCCCGGATCTTATGAAATAGTAGCAGGTGAACGAAGATGGCGAGCGGCTCTTTTGGCAAAACTCGCTAGTGTTCAGGTGATGATTCGTAATGTTACCGATCAAGAATCATTAGAAATTGCTTTGATCGAAAATCTTCAGCGAGAAGATTTGAATCCTTTGGAAACAGCGGAAGCATATGAAACGTTAATTCTCAAATTTTCATATACACATGAAGCTTTGGCTACAAGGATGGGCAAAGATCGTACTGATATCACTAACCATTTGAGACTATTAAGATTACCTGAACCAGTTAAAAGTCATGTCAGAGAACGGGCGATCTCAATGGGACACGCTAGGACCCTTTTAGCGGTGGATCGAATTGAGATGCAACTATCTTTGACTGAAAAAGTGGTTCGTAGAAAACTTTCAGTCCGCGAACTGGAACGCATTGTTCAAAACTACAAAAAGAAAAACGATCTCAAGAATCACGGACAAAACTTGAGTATCGATTACAAAACGAAAGATCTTGAAAAAGCCCTCTCTAGAAAATTTTCGACGAAAGTAAATGTTCGTAGGAATAATTCAGGTTCTGGACAAGTGGAATTCCACTTTTATTCTGATGAAGAGTTACTTCGCTTCTTAGACAGCATTGGCTTTTCGGAAGAATTATCTTGAAAATAAATTGGTCGCATGTTACCGTTTAAAAATAATATCTTATTAATTTTGTTTGAATTTTCACATCATGAACCTCTGGGAAGAATGCCTAAAGAAATTAAGTGTCCAGATCAACGAACACTCATTCGTAACCTGGCTATCCCCTGTTCTCTGCGAAAAAGTTTCTGATTACGAAATAATACTATCTGTTCCAAACAATTTTTTTGCCACCTGGATAAAAGATAATTATTTACGATTTATCTCAACTTCTCTTCTTGAATTGACAGGAAAAGATTTTAAGATTGAATTTACTAATAGGGGAGAATCCTGTGCCGAAACCACTCCATCCGATAAAAACAATACTCTTTTGGAAGATATTCCGCCAATTTCCAATAATCGAGACTTTGCCCGAAAATGCAATCTAAATCCTCGATATACTTTTGACAGTTTCGTTGTTGGATCATGCAATCAATTTGCCCACGCAGCGGCTAGGTCTGTATCGGAAAACCTTGGCGGAAGTTATAATCCTCTATTTATTTATGGAAGTGTTGGTCTGGGAAAAACTCATTTGATGAGCGCTGTCGGTTATTCCGTGATTATCAAAAATAGAAACAAAAATATTGCCTTTGTGACTTCGGAAGAATTTACCAATGAAATGATTAACGCTATTCGTTTCGACAGAATGGTTGATTTCAGAAACAAATATCGCAAGCTGGATTTGTTGATGATTGACGATATTCAATTTATAGCTGGAAAAGAAAGAACCCAGGAAGAATTTTTCCATACCTTTAATTCTCTTTACGAAACTTCAAAGCAAATCGTTATCACTTCTGATCGATTTCCTAACGAAATATCAGAAATGGAACATAGATTGAGATCCAGATTTAGTTGGGGTCTGATAGCCGATATGGGAGTTCCTGATCTTGAAACAAAAGTGGCTATCCTTAAACGAAAGGCTTTTGAAGATTCTTTTGATTTACCTGATGAGGTAGCATATTTTTTGGCTCAACAGGTTGAATCTAATATTAGGGAGTTAGTAGGTTATTTGATTAGAGTTATAGCCATGAGTTCACTTCAGGGAATTCCAATATCAATAGACTTGGCTAAAATTGCTCTTCGCGAAATTTTACACCGAAACACCAAGAATATAACCATAGAAGATATAATATCTCATGTTTCCAGAGCTTTTAATGTCAAAGTCACAGACTTGAAGTCAAAAAAGAAACATAAACTTTACTCTTTGCCTCGACAGGTTGGAATGTACTTAGCCAGAAGTCTCACTGACCTATCATATCCTGAAATTGGGGCAGCATTCGGAGGAAAAGATCATTCAACCGTAATTTATGGTTCAAAAAAAATTGAGAAGCGACTAGAAACGGACAATTCTTTGAAGACCATGTTGGAAGCTCTCAGAAAAGACATAAGAGGTGTTTGAACTGATATTTACATGAATAAATGTTGTGGAATTAATGTGGAATAATTTAGATTTAAACTTATCCACAAAATTCACACAAGTAAACTCTCAGATTTGTCAACAGGCGTTGGTCACTGTTGTTCTGCTTTTCGTTCGGTTTTCCAGTATTTCACAGTCCTTATTATGACTACTAAATTTATTTTTAAAAAATAAGAAGAATATAAGAATAAGGAGACTCTCAATGATCTTTGAAATAGAAAAAGATTTGCTTGTAGAAGGTATGTCGAAAATTGTCTCTATAACTGAAAGAAGGTCTCCTCTTCCAATTCTCACACATGCCCTTCTCGAAACAAAAAATTCTCATTTATTTATAACCGCTACTGACCTGGAAGTAGGCATTAAAGTGTCTTACAATTGTTTGGACTGCGAAGATGGAATCTGTACTGTTCCTGCGAGAAAATTTCTGGAAATTGTAAAAGAGCTATCATCCGGTATAATCAAAGTTGAACTACAAGAGAGATTTCGGCTTAAAATAACGTCTGGGCGTTCTTCTTTTGATATAGCTGGAATGGACCCTAATGATTTTCCTGCGTGGTCATCCATAGACGATGTGGAAAGCAGCGAAATATCATGTCAAAAACTTACCAATATGCTGGATAAGACGCTATTTGCATCGTCAAATGATGACTCAAGATTTAACTTGAATGGAATTTTGATTGAGAAAAACGACGATAAAATAAGATTCGTTGCTACTGATGGTCATCGATTGGCCTTGATCGACGAAGAAATGGATCTACCTTTGACTTCTCGAGTCATTGTTCCAAAGAAAGGACTTATGGAACTGAAGAAGCTTGTTGAAGGTCAAAAAGATAATGCCCAAATCGGCTTTGAACGGAAGAATATGGTCTTAAAAACCGAAAAAGCTTTGATGACCATAAGATTGATCGAAGGGGATTATCCTGACTATTTGAGAGTTTTGCCTACTGAAAGCTCAAAGATAATTATAGCCAAAAAAACTTCCCTGATACAGGCTCTAAAAAGAATGGCCATATTTACATCAGACAGAAATAAAGGCGCAAATATGGTTATTAAAACCAATCAAATAGAGTTTAATGTTACTCACCCTGATTTGGGAGCGGCTACGGATATTTTAGAAGTAGAATATAATAATGAGGAAGAAATAAATTTGATAGTAAATGTGACTTATATGATAGACGCTGTGAGTAATGTTGATTCTGAAGCCGTAACAATGGAATTTTTTAAGGAAGGATCGCCGGTAAAATTCATGGCTAGTCAGGATTCAAACTTCTTTAGTATAGTCATGCCCATGAGGAAATAAAAACCATAACGTTAAGAAAAGTATTGCTTCAAATTTTATCAAAAACTTCGGAAAGGTGACAGGTAAGAATTGGTAGATTCAAATGATTATGGCGCAGACCAAATAAGGGTATTAGATGGTTTAGACGCTGTTCGTAATACTCCTGGAATGTATATAGGAAATACGGGATCAGAGGGCCTCCATCAGCTTGTGTGGGAAGTAGTGGATAACTCGGTTGATGAAGCGCTAGCCGGATTCTGTAAAAATATATCTGTAACTATTCATCTGGATTCATCAATTACCATAGAAGATGATGGCAGAGGTATCCCTACAGATATGCATCGAACTGAGGGTATTCCAGCGGCGGAAGTAGTTATGACTATACTTCACGCTGGTGGAAAATTTGACAGTGATACTTACAAAGTATCTGGTGGTCTTCATGGTGTGGGGGTATCCGTTGTAAACGCTTTAGCAGAAACTCTGAAACTGGAGATCAGGCGTGGTGGACAAGTTTATAGGCAAATATACAAAAAGGGAAAAAAATATACAGATCTTGAGATAGTAGGCGCAACAAAAAGAAATGGAACAAAAATTACTTTTAAAGCTGATTCAGAGTTTTTTGGACAGCTTGAATTCAACTACGAAATAATAGCCTCTCGGTTACGGGAACTTGCATATCTAAATAAAGGGCTTCGGATAAATTTTGAAGATGAGCGCTCACAAAAGCAGCCTGAAGTATTTGAGTTTGAAGGTGGCATCAGGTCGTTTGTGGAACACCTCAATCGCGCAAAAAAAACAATGGAAGGCAGACCTATCTATATCTCGGCAGAAAAGGACAACAATTTCGTAGAATGCGCTATTCAATATAATGATGGATATGCAGAGACAGTTTTTACATTTTGTAACAATATAAATACTTTTGAGGGAGGAACCCATCTATCAGGTTTTAGAGCCGCTTTGACCAGAACAATAAATCAATACGCGAACTCCAAAGGTCTGTTCAAGAATGGCAAAAGTCAGGCTAGTATCACGGGTGAAGATTTGAGGGAAGGTTTGACAGTTGTTTTGAGCGTAAGGATGTTGAATCCTCAATTTGATAGCCAAACTAAGTCAAAACTCGGAAATATGGACATTAAAGGAATTGTAGAACAATTAATAAATGAGAAATTGTCGGAATATCTTGAAGAAAATCCTCAAGGAGCCCGCTGGATAATTCAAAAAGCCGTGGACGCGGGTAGGGCCAGGGATGCGGCTCGTAAAGCCAGGGAATTAACCAGACGTAAAAGCGCATTGGAGTCATCGGCTCTACCTGGAAAATTGGCTGATTGTCAAGAAAAGGATCCAGCAGAATCTGAATTGTTCATAGTTGAAGGAGAATCGGCCGGTGGATCCGCAAAACAGGGAAGAGACCGAAAATCTCAGGCAATTTTACCTTTGAGAGGTAAGATACTAAATGTTGAAAAGTCCAGACTCGATAAAATAGTACAGAGCGCAGAAATAAGAGTTCTTATTACAGCATTAGGAACTGGTATAGACGATGATTTTGATATTTCTAAAATTCGATATCATAAAGTTATTATTATGACCGACGCTGATGTAGATGGATCACATATACGAACACTGTTGTTAACATTCTTTTTTAGATGCGTCCCTGAAATAATCGCAAGAGGATACCTTTATTTTGCTCAACCACCGCTTTTCAAAGTGAAAAAAGCTAGAACGGAATTTTATATAAAAGATGAAGCTTCACTGGAAGATGTAGTTTTGAATAACGGTTTGGAGAATATGAGGTTGAAACAGTCTGATGATTTATACATAGAGGGACCGTTACTTATTAACCTTATAAAGAATATTCTTAGAATGGAAAAAATACTTGGTCTATTTGAGCGAAAAAACATGGATCCAATCATTCTAAAATCACTGATCATGGAGGGATTAACTCAGGAGACTCTTTCTAAATACGATGAATGCGAATCTTTAGTAAATAGAATGATCAATACGGTAAAAAGTTTGGATAAGGAAATATCAATTAATGAAGTAAAAATTGATAAAGATGAAGAGGAATCCAAATATTATATAGAAATTAAATCGAAAAGAAACGGAACGGACAGAAGAACAAAAGCTGATTTTGAATTGACGGAATCACCGTCTTTTCTTGAAATGGCGCTGATAGCCGCTAAGGTCAATATGATAGGATCACCTCCTTTTGTACTTGAAAGCGAGCAGATCAAAATAGAGATTCCATCACTTTCCATGTTGGTTGAAACCGTCGTGGAACAGGGTCGAAAAAAGCTGACAATCCAGAGATATAAAGGTCTTGGAGAAATGAACGCTGAACAGCTTTGGGATACTACCATGAATCCTGAACACAGAAAAATTCTTCAGGTAACAGTAGATGACGCTGTTAAAGCTAATGAAATATTTTCTACTTTAATGGGTGACCAGGTTGAACCGAGAAGAGATTTTATTGAAAAAAACGCTTTAAATGTTATGAATCTGGATTACTGAAAAGTATCAGTCGAAAAAGAGAAAGCAGGCTATAAGCCTGCTTTCTTTATTTATCAAGAGAAAAATATTTTAATTCGTTAGAGGGTAGGTCTTGGGAGTAAACCAGCTTTTTCAGCTATTTCCCCTACTTTTTCTTCCCATTCAATAGCCATAATGTGAACACCGGCAATACCTTTAATTTCCTGAAGCCGTTTGATGGTTTCTACAGCAATAGTTATACCTTCTTCAGCCTGCTTTTCTTTAGGCGTATTTTTCATCCGCTGCAGCAATTCATCCGGGACATCCATTCCAGGAACATTGTTAGCCATATATCGAGCCATACCGAAACTTTTGAACGGGGTAACTCCTCCGAGTATATAAACTTTTTCGTGCAACCCCATATCAACTACTTGCTTCATCCAGTCTTCAAATTTTTTCAAGTTGAATATACACTGGGTCTGAACAAAATCGACACCGGCTGCAACTTTTTTACCGAGTCTAGGGGCTCTAATTTCAAAAGGATCGGCGAAAGGATTAGCGGCAGCTCCAATAAATAGTTTTGGAACTCCTTTAATTTCATCCCCGCTAAGAAATTTACCTTCATCACGCATAATTTTAACGGTATTTATGAGTTGGATTGAATCCAAATCAAAGACGTTTTTGGCTGGAGGATGATCCCCGAATCTTTGATGATCTCCGGAAAGGCAGAGCATATTTTTTACCCCCAGGGCGGCTCCCCCAAGGATATCACTCTGTATGGCAATTCGATTCCGATCTCTACAAACCATCTGCATGACAGGTTCCATTCCCTCCTGTATCATAATTACCGCAGAGGAAATAGAAGACATACGGACAACTGAAGTTTGATTATCAGTTATATTGAAAGCATCGGCTTTATTCTTAAGGAGTTTGCATTTCGTGCGGATTACTTGCGCATCCGCTCCCCGCGGCGGACCACACTCTCCAGTAACTGCGAAAGTCCCTGATTTTAAGACCCTCTCTAGGTTGCTGCCTGATTTAAATTCATCGCTCATCTTTGAAAATCCTCCCTGATCATCTTACGAGGACCTCCGTCTCTGTTGGTCCGCCAATCATTAATTGGCATCATAGCGTTGTAACGATCCATCTGGTTAAGGGATTTGAGTCGATCCAGTATGAGCTGCCATGCGCAATCTACTTCCGGGTCAATTTCACATTTTCCTTTCGTTGAACCGCCGCACGGACCGTTTAGAAGACTCTTTGAACATCTCGCAATCGGACATATTCCGCCTGTGAAATACAATTTGCATTCACCACAGGTCTGGCATCTCTCAACATAGTAACCTTCCTTTTTTGAACCACCGACAAAGGTCGTGTTCAAAGCAGGATAGATGGGAACATCTTTGTACCTTTCGGCCATAAACTGAACACCTGCTCCGCAAGCCATGGACAGTATGACTTCTACTTCCGAAGCGATGCCTTCCGCTAGTTCAACATACTCTGGGTCGCACTGCCTCTCGAGCGTCTTTTCGATAATTTCTATTGGGTTGCCTTCTTTATCGCGAGCCATTCTCAACTGACTGGATAAAACCCGGACTTCATCCTGCCCCCCTGTGAGACATACGGTCACACATCCGCCGCAACCCATAACGGCAATCTTTTTAACACCCTCCAACATTTTCATTATTTCATCGAAGGGTTTTCTTTCACCTATAACCATCTCGTGCCTCCAATCGGACGTTCAGAAACTAAAATAGGCGCTGTATTAAGCGGCGTCACTCTGAATATGAAACTTCTTATTCAGAGGGCTCGGACCTAACTGTTTTATCCTCTCTACAAATTCACGAGCTACTTCTGCAAAACGAGGCCCCATGGCTGCGCTCATGTTGAACATTTCCAGTCTTTCGGGTTCCAAACCAACTTCTTGAATAAGTTTTTTCGTATAGTTAACTCTTGGTTTGGCGACGAGGTTTCCCTGGATAAAATGACAGTCTCCCTCAAGACATCCAGCGACATAGACACCGTCAGCGCCTTTTTCAAAAGCTCGCAAAAGGAAAATAGGGGTTACCTTCCCGGTGCAGGGAAGGCGAATAATGCGTATGTTAGTAGGGTATTCCAACCGCATGCTTCCCGCTAAATCGGCTGCGCCGTAGGCGCAATAATGGCAACAAAAGGCCACTACTATAGGCTCAAACTCTGGCATAGTTATCGACTCCCGATTTTTTCAAAAATGAAAAATAGATGGGCTCAAACTGCAATTTAGACCAAGAGAAAAAATTTTTCAAGTTTCGAAGACTAAGAAACACACGGATTTTTTAGATTGATTCCCACAAATCCTGAACTAAGTTCCTATCTAATAACTTACGAATGAAATAGAGATCTTCTGATGTTTCAAAATTTCGAATCTTTTCTTCCGAAATAAAGGTCTCAACAAAAAAGGGCCTTTTTGCAAAGAGGCCTTTAAGTAAAACCGACAAAGGATATCCAAGATTTTCCGGCCCACCTTCGTATAATCGCACAAAATCATCAGCCTGTGTCCTTAAATCCAGGATAAGACTATACCCCACCCTAAATAAAAGCTCCATGTGATTCGCTGTTAAGATTAAGCTTCCCTTTCCAATATCCAGTTTTGAAATATTTTCCAAAGCTATATTTATATAACCCGAAGCTTTTTTCAGACTATCTATCAAGTGTTCAAGATTCCCAGGCTCTTTGACGTCCGCTATCATTATTTTATTAGCGACGTGCGATAATTCCAGAGAAATCCTGTCTTGAATTGACCGACTAGGAATTAAGTTCCAGCAGCGTTCAAAAAAATTTCGTTTCAAAGCTATTTTCAGAGGATAATCAATAAATGTTCCTACAGTAATTTCACCATTACTTTCTCTCGAATTTTCCTGAACTTCCATCGAGATAGCTTTTGGAGAGAGATAACGGTATATTTCTTGAGACTCTTCAAAATCCGGAAAGCCATGATCAGCAAGGCGTCCTGATCTCCATCTGAGAGCCAGATTCTGTATCTCTACCAAATCTGACGATGTCAAATATTGCATGAGATTAAAATAATAATGATCACTCCATCTAAAAATGCCTGTAAGCAATCGCTCAATTGCATCTTTATGAGAATAATCCAGGAATTCAATAAAATAGATGCTGTCCAATGTGAACGAAGGCAAAGAATTTATCTGTTCGGTAAAATCGAGATCTGATTTAACGACTTTCACTTTAACCAACAAATTAATTAAGGAAATCACCAATTCCGGATCTGATGTCTGGAGAAATTGGAAAAGCTTGTCTTCTCCTAAATCAACAAGTTTTTCCAACCAACAATTTGCAGCTTCAGAATCCGGTGTATCTTTCTTCCAGAGTTCGAGATCCAGAATATAAATTAGTTGCTTTGAAGTCGTCAGGCTTAAAAGATAAGTAGCATCATCGATTCCAATACTCTTGATAGTAAAATACATTTCTTTTTCAGAAATGCGTCGAATCAATTCACCCGGGTAACTAAGATTCTGAATAAATTCCTGACGTCCCCTCGGTGAGAGTCTTGCAAAGAGATCAAGCTTATTCTCAAGAGACAGTTTGTCAACACCGCTGACAATTTGCAGATCATCATCCATATACTCACTATTTTTCATGACAAGAAAATATCTTTTTCGTAATGTGAAATCAATTGGGGAAACCCATATTTGGAAATTAAGAAACACGTTTTCTGTAAACAAGAAAAGTGTCTAAGTCTTTTATCAAACAATACGATCTTCAAATAGCAATTTTCAATGAGAGGAGACCGAAAATGGAAAAATTAACAGGTAAGGCTATTATTGCTATGGGAGGCGGTCCTACTGCAGTAATAAACCAATCTTTAGTCGGAGCGGTCCTTCAAGCTAGGCAGTATCCTCATATTACACAGTTCTACGGCGCGTTCCGTGGAGTAGAAGGGTTAGTAAACGAAGAATTCGTAAACTTAACCGAGGCCACCAGACATAATCTGGAAATGGTAGCTCTAACTCCCGGAGCCGGAATCAGAAGCACGAGAGTCAAGCCGGATGAGGAATATTGCCAACGAATTTTTAATGTATGTAAGGCTCATGGCATTCACTACTTTTTTTATATAGGTGGCAACGACTCAGCCGAAACCTGCAGAATAGTCAACAAATTCGCTATGGACGCCGGATATGAATTGCGGGTTACTCATGTTCCGAAAACAATTGATAATGATCTGCGAGTTACTGACCATTGTCCAGGTTATGGTTCAGCGGCGAAATTCGTGGCGCAGGCTTTCATGGGAGTCAATTTGGACAATCGATCACTCCCAGGAGTATATATTGGAGTGGTCATGGGTCGTCACGCGGGTTTTCTTACTGCGGCGTCTGTTTTTGCACGGAAGTACCATGATGATGGTCCACATCTAATCTATGTGCCTGAGCGAGCATTTGATTCTGAAGAATTCCTGGCTAGTGTGGACGCGACTTATAATGAATTTGGAAGAGTCGTGGTAGCAGTATCCGAAGGTATAAAAGACTCATCCGGAAATACCGTAGCCGCAAGTTTGCTGAAGAATTTAGAAAAGGACGCGCATGGCAATATTCAGTTGTCCGGCAATACATCCTTGGGTGACGCTTTGGCTGAATTGGTCAAGAAACGTTTAAATATTAAAAGAGTGCGTTCCGACACATTTGGGTATCTTCAACGTTCATTCCTTGGATGTGTAAGCGCTGTTGACGCGAATGAGGCTAGAGAGGTCGGAGAAAGAGCAGTTCAAATCGCTGCATGGCACCGGATTGACGGCTCAATTACAATTGAAAGAGTTGGAGACTACGGGGTACGCTACAACTTAACCCCATTGGCTGATGTTGCGAAAGAAACCAAAAGCATGCCGGATGAATTCATAAGAGGCGCAAATAATGTTACAGATGAATTTAAAATGTACGCTCGTCCCTTGTTGGGAGAACTTCCTGTCTACGATAGAATCCAGGCTCCTATAGTGGATAAACTTATTAAATAATCAGGAAGCGTCTTTGAATTTGTTAAGATATTATCAACCAGTGATTCATCAATTATTGAATACTGAATTTCAAGATTAGTACTGGAGGCTTTTACGTGCGTAGTGATTTAATGAAAAAGGGTTTGACCAGAGCCCCCTCAAGAGCCTTGCTCAAGGCAATGGGATTTACTGACGAAGAAATAGGCAAGCCATTAATTGGAGTGGTAAATTCGGCTAATGAAGTAGTGCCTGGTCATATACATCTGGATCTTATAGCTGACGCGGTCAAGGCAGGGGTCAGAATTGCCGGTGGAACACCAATGGAGTTTCCGACAATCGGCGTTTGTGATGGTTTGGCTATGGGACATGAAGGCATGAAGTACTCTCTGGCTTCTAGAGAGCTGATAGCGGATTCAATAGAAATCATGGCGATGGCTCATGCTTTTGATGGACTGGTTCTGATCCCCAACTGTGATAAAATTGTCCCTGGAATGTTGATGGCGGCCTTAAGACTTAATATTCCGGCCATTATAGTTAGTGGGGGCCCCATGCTCGCCGGTAGATTTTGTGGTGAAAAAGTTGACTTGATAACAGTATTTGAGGCGGTAGGAAAAGTGTCAGCGGACAAAATGTCCTGTGAAGAGCTGTCCGAACTTGAAAATGAAGCCTGCCCAGGTTGTGGATCGTGCGCAGGGATGTTTACGGCTAATTCCATGAATTGCCTCACTGAAGCGCTTGGACTAGGTCTACCAGGTAATGGAACGATCCCAGCAGTTCATGCCGAAAGGATCAGATTGGCCAAGAGAGCTGGTATGAGCATTATGAATCTGGTTTCGAAGGAAATTCGTCCTAGAGACATAGCTACCAAAGAGGCGTTTGAAAACGCGATTGCTGTGGACATGGCTTTGGGATGCTCTACGAATACGGTCTTGCATCTTCCCGCCATCGGTAAAGAAGCGAAACAGGACATAGATTTAAGATTGTTCGATGAAATTAGCTCCAGGACTCCGCACATCTGCTCACTCTCCCCTGCGGGCACGCATCATCTCGAGGATCTTCATGCGGCTGGAGGAATCCAGGCGGTTTTGAAAGAACTGTTAGAAGCCGGGCTTGCCAATCCAAATGTGCTGACAGTCACTGGAGATTATTTGGGACAGACTTTATTAAAAGCAGCAGTTCGCTTCCCTGAAATAATAAGACCATTAGACCATCCTTACCATGAGCAAGGAGGTATAGCGATTCTATATGGAAATCTGGCGCCCGAGGGGGCAGTGGTAAAACAATCCGCCGTTTCTGAGGAAATGCTTCGAAATAAAGGTCGAGCTAAAGTTTATGACTCGGAAGAAGCGGCGGTCGAGGAAATTCTGTTGGGTAAAATTGAACCCGGAACTGTAGTCGTTATCAGGTATGAAGGACCTAAAGGAGGTCCAGGAATGCGGGAAATGCTGAACCCTACATCTGCGCTTGCTGGGATGGGACTGGATAGGACAGTATGTCTGATCACAGATGGACGCTTCAGTGGTGGAACACGCGGAGCTGCGATTGGTCATGTATCTCCGGAAGCGGCTCATGGTGGTCCCATAGCCATGGTAAAGAATGGAGACGAAATAATCATAGACATACCGAACAAGAAAATTGATTTGAATGTCACGGCTGAAGAGCTTGAAAAACGTAGAGAACAGTGGAGATCGCCCGAACCTAAAATTAAAGAAGGATATTTAGCGAGATACGCCTCTCTTGTGGGTTCCGCCGCTCAAGGGGCGGTCTTTAGATAGATCGAAGCGTATCTGGAGACATCTTGCCAAGATCAGGGAAACGGAATGAACTTTTTTTCATGAAAACCGCCCTAATCATGGCTAAAAAAGCCTACAGCCTGGGGGAAACTCCGGTAGGGGCGATAATTGTCAAAAACGACAGAATAATTGGGTCCGGTTATAACAGAGTTGAGACCGATCATGATCCTACTGCTCATGCGGAAATAGTAGCTTTAAGAAAAGCCACAAGGGCGGCAAGGGATTGGAGATTGATCGGAACAACAATTTATGTTACTTTAGAACCCTGTATCATGTGCGCGGCGGCGCTTTTAAACGCTCGGATCGAACGGGTCATGTTCGGAGCGTGGGACAGCCGATTCGGAGCATTTGGCAGCCTTTTTGATCTATCCCACGATCCTAGATATAACCATGAAATAGAGATTACATCAGGAATTATGAACAAAGAAACGGCTGCGCTATTACGCGACTTTTTTCGTGAGCGACGTTTAAAAACCACCGGCAGATGAGCACATCAGCGGAGAGATGCCCGAGAGGCCGAAGGGGGTTGACTCGAAATCAATTGTACCCGTGAGGGTACCGGGGGTTCGAATCCCTCTCTCTCCGCCACATAACCTATCTATAATATTACACTCAACTTTTTTAAAATATCCAGAAACGGGCGTGCAGACGGCGTGCAAATCCAGTCCATGTCATACATGGAACAACGCCTATAACGGCTAAAACTTACCATCTTGTCTTTTTCCCTCTAAAAAAGAGAAAATAAACGTCACACCTGTCGCTGTATTTATAACACGTTGGTTTAATTGACTAAAAGTAGGTCACAAACACATCCACTGCGCCCGTTTACAGAAAACCTATAGAAATCGATTCAGTTGTCCCAATCTGACCACAGCGCGATCACGGAAATGAACCATAAGGGGACATTAGAAAATACCGGGTTTTTGTCGATGTCCCCAAGGAAACGTTTTGTCGACTCCCAATTTTGGTTCATCAGGGGTCTAGGTTACACAGGCCCACAAGACCAGCATAATTCGTCTCACATTTAATGTCTCTGGCGCCTCGCCAAAGCGAGATCACTTCGTAAGATTTTGTCTTCTCGACATGACGTAGGGCAAATTTACACCTCAAGAATAAATGTCCGATATTGTTTTTGAACAACAATTATCATGGCGCCGAACTTGCTCCTAAGGATCCATTAGGTTGTCTTGTTGAAAACTGTGAAAAGCTCCGGTTATTCCCATGTCCTCTCTCGAAACACTACGCCTTGGGGCTTTATCTTTCTTTAACACAAGACCGATTGACTGATTAATTTGGTCCAAGATGAATTATGTTAATAAAATGAACAGCAAAGATTTTCTCTCACAATACGAAATTATGGAAATTGTTCCATAGAAATATTTCCATACCCTGAGGATTGAATGGAGTAGTAATTGGTTTGTCGTCAAATAAGAAGACTAGTCTGACGAATAGAAAACTGTTTTCTGTGATCCACAAGTCACTCTGAAAACGATGAAGGCGCTCTAAGCGCATCACTAAAAAGGGCGTCTTTGTAAAAGATGGGTCTGCAAGGGTGGAAAAGGATTAAGCGAACGTTTGATTCTCGAGATGTCGAGTTCCTGTTCACCGGACTATTTCACAATGACATCCAGCCATTCGACCTCAAAATCGTTGCCCCGATTACTTTCAGCGTTGCTTCGCAATGAGTTGAGGACCGAAAACTATTAATGGAAACTAATCTGAAGGAGTTCACTGAAGCCGCCAAAGTCCTTATCGTAGACGATGAAAAAGACTTTAGCGATATTCTTTTCCGCGTCGTGAAACAGGCGGGTTTTACTGCGCTGGTAGCTAATGATGGAACGATGGCCCTGGATATGATCCATTCTGGTCTGCCGGACATTGTGCTCTTGGACATCCGAATGCCTGGGACTGATGGGTTTGATGTTATCCGGCAAATCAAGGAGCGGGAAGAGTATAGCGATATCCCGATCATATTCATCAGCGCGTCCACAGAAGTGAAACAGCGGGTAGAAGGCTTGAAGCTCGGCGCTGTAGATTTCATCACCAAGCCTATCGATCATGAAGAGTTGCTGGTTCGTGTCCAAACCCACCTGGAAATGAGTCGATTGCGTGCTCGTCTTGAAAATCAGACGGCCGATTTACAACTGGCCAACGAAAAGCTCAGGAATGAAATTTCTGAGCGCAAAAGGTTGGAGACTGAACGGCTGGAGATCGAGCGAAAGGTTCTACATGCTCAGAAACTCGAGAGTCTCGGTGTTATGGCCGGGGGAATAGCCCACGATTTTAACAATCTGCTGATGGTAGTTTTGGGTAACCTTGGTCTTGCTCTCGAGGATCTGCCTTTGGATTCCGAGGCACGGCAGGATGTCGAAAATGCAATTCAGGCGGCTGAACGTTCAGCGGAATTATCGAGACAGATGCTGATATACACGGGCAGTATATTGAATTCCCCGGTGGCTTTGGATCTCAACGAATGGTTGAACAGAAACAGCGTCCTGTTGAAATTGGGTGTTTCCGAACAAGTCACTCTCAACTTGGCAATCGGCAACGCGCTTCCACCGATTAGAGTGGATGCGGATCAAATACAACGCTTGATTATGAACATTCTGATCAACGCCTCTGAGGCGATTGGGGACAAGAACGGTGAGGTTAGACTTTCTACAGGAGTCATGGATGGCAATGAAGGGTATCTGAGCCATAGCCGCGTTGAAATAAAGCCTGAACCAGGTCGGTTCGTCTTTTTGGACATTTCAGATACTGGTTGCGGAATGGACTTAGAGACGCTGCGCAAGGTTTTTGATCCCTTCTTCACAACAAAGTTCACTGGTCGTGGCCTTGGATTGGCCGAAGCGCTGGGGATAGTAAAGGGGCACCGTGGAGCATTAATTGTGGACAGTCAGATTGGGAAGGGAACTTCAGTCCGTGTTCTATTTCCTGCGTTGCAAGAGGCTCAGGCGACTTCTGTTCAGGTCACGGACATAGTTGAAACTAAGGTTCCAGGGCTCGACACCATTAATCGACGAAAAACTATTCTGTTAGTTGATGACGAGACAGAGGTTCGTAATCTTACTGTCAGGCGTTTAGGCGTCTTGGGCTATGACACGATTACCTCTGTGGATGGGGAGGACGGAGTCAGCGTTTTCCGGGAACGATTGAATGAAATAGATCTGGTGATACTCGACTTTACAATGCCGAGAATGAATGGAGTTGAAGCTTTCGGGGAACTCATACGGATCAAACCGGATGTTAAGGTGATCCTTAGCAGTGGTTACACTGAGGATGTCATACTACAGAGCTTTCCCGACCGACGCCCTGCTAGTATTTTGCGCAAACCATATGATATGAATATCCTCAAAGCGGAACTCGATCGAGTGTTAGGAGCCAATGGATGAAATATTCTAAAGAATCCTGAGATATGGAAAAGGTAAGGCCCCTGCAAGAGATCATCCAGGAACTCCCGGCTTATAAGACAGGATTAAAGAAGCAAAATGAGGACCTGAAAAGAGTTCAGCTCAAATTGGTAAGAGTTCCGGTTTGCCGTTAATTTTGTGCAAGAGCTGTTACTGTAAATATGTTCAGCGACAATATTGCTAGGAAGACACCTTTCGGTGTTTGGAAATAGTTTCTGGGCTGGTGGATGAGGGTTTCTCTCATCCGTCAGACCACTTGCTTGACGCGCGGGTGAGCCAAATCCTCGCCAAGCCTTTATCTCATGAAGGGGTCGTCCAAGAACCGTGCGTTTACAACCAGGAGTTGTCTTTGTACCAATGAAAAGTTTTGGTTAAGGCTTCCACAAGAGAGTGTCGAGGGATCCAACCCAAGTCACGGCGCGCCTTTTCTGAAGAGCAAATCCAATACATCTGATCCATCTCCCGAATTTTTTCTGTCCTGAGCATTTGAGGCTTTCGGGACAACGCCCCAATTACATCGGCAAAACTTCCAAATGTTCGTAAAACAAATTTGGGTAATGGCACAATCAAAACACGGGTACCCATTACTCGAGCGGTATCTTTTATAAAATCGCGCCATATAACTGGATCAGGATTGGCGAGAAAATAAGTTTTTCCAGAACTGTTTTCAGAAAAGGCGCAGCGAACAATTCCTTCGATCAAGTCATCGACAAAAATAACACTAACTCTGCGGTCTCTTCCGGATAAACAAGGCGCCACACCATATTTGCACGATTTGAACACACCCAGAACATCCGTGTCACGGGGTCCGAACACCGTTGAAGGCCTTATGATAGTGATTGGTATCAAATCAACAAAACTTTGCGCCATTTTTTCAGCTTCGAGTTTTGAACGAGCATAAAGAGAAACCGGATTAGGAACATCATTTTCAACAACAGGGTCATCCGAAGAGCGTGCTGGTCCACTTACCGCCTGTGAACTCACGAGTACAAATTTCTTAAAAATTTTGGAGTCAGAGCGTTTAATTACAAACTCCAGCATCCTTTTGGCCAGCTTCACATTTGCTTCGTAATAGCCCTCATAATTTAGAGCCCTGGTGGCTCCTGCAAGATGGAAAAAATATTCAAACCCCTCTGAAACCGTTAAATCCCGTTCGAGTGTTTCAAAAGTAATGATTTTTGTGTTGGAAGATTGTAAATGTTTAACTTTATTCGGTTCTCTAACAGGGCAAATCACCTCAAAATTTCGGTTCAACAGAAGTTGAGTCAAATTACTTCCAATAAAACCCGTACTGCCTGTTACGACACATCGAATTTTACGTTTTTCATTCAAGGGAACAATCCTGTATCACGCCCACTTGTCATAAAGTTTTCTCAATTTGTTTGGAGAAAACCCGAAAGAATAGGCCGCTATGACGATCTGATTAATTAATGTGGTTCTTAGTAGACCCAGCTTTTTCCAGCGCCGGCCTGATGTCTTGACGGATAATGCTGAAATTCGAATCTTCCCTTGTTTCCCTAATCTACGAATGAACTCAAAATCTTCCATAATCGGCTGATCAGGAAAACCTCCAATCATATTAAAAGATTGTTTGGTCATGAAAAAAGCTTGATCCCCGTAAGGCATGTTCAGAACTCGAGATCTGAAATTTGAGGCCAATTCAATTAAATAAAGGCCTCTGAGATTTTCTGATATGGACAAGGCAAAAGCGCCGCAGACTATTCTATCTTCACGTAATATTTCCAAAACAGCCTCGGACCATTTGTCAGGCAAGGTAGTGTCAGCATGGAGAAATAACAAAATTTCTCCTGATGCCCTGAGCGCGCCGAGATTCATCTGTCGGGCGCGGCTGGATTCCGTAACCAACACCAAACAATCATAATTTTGTGCGATATCCAAGGTTGAGTCGTAACTGCCACCATCAACCACAATCTTTTCAAAATCGGAACGCGTCCCTACGCTCTTCAGACAATTTTCAAGCGTACTAGCTTCATTCAGAGTCGGTATGATCACGGAAATCATTTTTGTCAAAGTACATATTCCCAAATAAGGAAAGCGCTTCTAGCTTGAAAAAGTCTGAAGGTCGATCCAGATCAGAAAGTACAGGAGCAATTTTTGTTTTTAACGCCAAAGAGGACAGTCTATGAACTGTTTCTTCAAAAACGTCAAACGCGCTCCATGAAATGTTATGAAACAACGTAGGGTGAAAGCCGGCAGTTCCGATAAGATAATATCCACCGTCAATTGCCGGCCCAATTACGGCATCATGATCATCCAGGGCTTGAAACGCCTGAGACAAAATTTGAGGAGTCAAACCAGGAATGTCACTTCCAATAAGCACCACTTTCTTGCAGCCTTCATCAAAAGCGACCTTAAACGCGTAGAGCATTTTTTGTCCGAGATCACCCTGTATTTGTCTCCGATACCTAAAAGAAGGCCCCAACCATTGGCGCATCAATCCATAGGCGCCTTCACAAAAATGCGTTTCGATATCGAAGTCGGACGATGCCTTTGCTGAAACGGCTTTATAAATGGTCAATTCGGTCAGAATTCGGTGAAGTTTCGCCGACGCCTCACTTCCCAGCAATGGGACAAGCCGGGTCTTGACGCGCCCAGGAATAGGATATTTGGTGAAGACAATTAATCTGTTTAACATTGCAAAAAATTGTTTATTACCGTTTGAACAAGCCTTTGAAAAGCATTTTGATAAAAATAAGATGACTTTTTACGATCAAGTCAACAGGTAAATCAGGCGCTTTACAGAGTATCTTGATCGAACCGGACTAAAATTGCTTGACTGAGTCACTACGGTGAAATAAGATTGTACGATTATGGATCTATCATTGCCTAAATTACTGGAGGCTTCAGAATAAATGGCTGTTAAAATCAGATTGTCGCGACACGGTTCAAAGAAACGTCCATTCTACCGAATTGTTGTTACAGACTCAATTTATCCGCGGGACGGTCGTTTCCTAGATACCTTGGGAACGTACGATCCTAGAAACAAAGTTAACGGAATTAACCTGAAAAAAGAAGCTATAGAAGACTGGGTTAAAAAAGGCGCTCAACTCAGCGACACGGTAAAAAAGCTATTGAAAACGGCCAGTCAAACAGCTCCTGCGCAGTAATATTTTTCAGCCGAACCATTCCCTGTTTTGCTTTTAGGAAAAAACGATTCCGTCCCCGAGGTTTGGTATGAAAGAACTTATAGAATTCGTAGCGAAAACCCTGGTTGACCAACCCGATGAAGTGAGCGTTTCTGAAAGAGAAGTAGAAATGGGCTTGGTCCTCGAACTGAAAGTCGCGCCGGCTGATCTGGGAAGGATAATTGGAAAACACGGACGGACTGCTAAAGCGATGAGGACTGTGCTTAGTTCAGCTTCGACAAAGAGAAAACAGAAAGTTTCACTAGAAATCATGGAATAACCCACAAAGGGTGTGTGATCATATAAGAAGTATCATCAATCAATTGAATAAATTATGATTGATCGATTAATCGTTGTAGGTAAGGCCCTAAAACCTGTTGGGTTAAAAGGCGAGTTTAAGATATATCCATATACGGAAACTCCGGATATTTTCAAGGATTTTCCTTTTCTTTTTTTTGAAGAGAAACGTTTCGAAGTCGCTACAATACGAAAACACCAAAATTTGATAGTGGCTTCTCTTAAAGATGTCCAAACTCTTGACGGAGCTAAAAAACTAACAGGCAAAATTGTAAAAACTTCATCGCGATTTTTTCCACCAAAAGAAGAAGACGAATTTTTCTGGTTTGAACTAATAGGATTATCTGTTTTCAACACACAAGGCGCTCGATTGGGTGAAGTAAAATCTTTGGTTCGAACATCGGCGCATGATGTTCTTGAAATTTACACCGGCAAGAAGGAGTTACTAATCCCGTTCATTGACGAAATAGTCAAAACGATTGACGTGGAACAATCTCAAATAATAATAGATCTCTTAGATGGAATGAACCCAGATGATTAACATCCGGGTGTTGACAATTTTCCCGAATATTTTTGACTCATTTTTGACGTACGGAAATCCTGCCCGGGCGTCACAGATGGGCTTGGCTGACATACAAGCCATTGATCTCAGACAATTTGCGGATGACCCCAGAAGAACAACTGATGACTACCCTTATGGTGGTGGTATCGGTATGGTGATGAAACCTGAGCCAATTGTAAAAGGCATACGAAGTGTTCAGGACGTTAACAGGGAAACAAGTGTCATTCTGTTAACACCACATGGTAAGCGACTTAGCCAGCAAAGAGTTGAAGAACTGTCACAAAGGGCAAATTTACTGCTGGTTTGCGGCCGGTATGAGGGAATTGACGAAAGAGTCAGGTACTTTGTGAACGAAGAAATCTCTGTAGGAGATTATGTCTTGTCCGGCGGTGAAACTGCGGCTATGGTATTGATCGACTCGATAATCAGAATGATTCCAGGAGTACTGGGATCCGACAGCCGAATCGGTGGAGAGTCTTTTTATGACGGACTGTTGGAATATCCTCAATATACGAGACCCAGAGAATTTGAAGGTTTTGAAGTGCCTAGTGTGCTTCTGGAGGGACATCACGAAAAGATTCGTCTCTGGAGACGAAAAATGTCAATATTGAAAACAATAACATACCGACCGGACTTGATGAAAACCCTAACGGTCGACGATGAAATGAAAAAACTAATGCAGGAAATTGAAACAGAATCGCTGATTGGATTGGAGTAAGTTATGAATATCTTGGATCAAATTCAAAAAGAACAAATTCGCATGGATATCCCGGATTTTAGACCAGGAGACACTGTAAAGGTCCATGTCAGAATCGTTGAAGGTAACCGTGAACGAATACAGGTGTTTGAAGGTGTGGTGATAGGAATTAGCAGAAAGGGCTCCGGTTCAAGTTTTACGGTTCGGAAAGTGTCATATGGCATTGGTGTGGAAAGAGTTTTCCCCCATGATTCCCCTTTAATCGACAAGGTGGAATTGGTAACCCGGGGTAGGGTAAGACGTTCGAAAATTTACTACATCAGAAAGCTTAGAGGCAAGGCAGCGAGAATCAAGGAAAAAATGGCTAATCTTTGATAAAAAATGCCGCCTGATTACAAGTATGAACTGCAAGCTCAAGAATCAGGCGTCAATTTGGTGGCTGGTATAGATGAAGCCGGCCGTGGTCCACTGGCAGGTCCAGTGGTAGCGGCCGCTGTAATTCTAGGGGCGAACTCAGCCATTCAAGGTCTTAACGATTCCAAACTGCTCACCCCCAACCAGCGCGAAAAACTGTTCACTGAAATAAAGAAAGAAGCCCGGGCGATCAATGTCAGCATTGTCACAGTCGAGACAATAGATAGAATAAATATTCTTCAGGCCACCAAATTGGCTATGAGCAGGGCCGTCCAGGGTCTTGCGCCTCAACCGGAACTATTGTTGATCGATGGACCTATAAATCTCCACATCAAAATTCCGCAGATACCTATTATAAAAGGCGATCAATTATCTTTGTCCATTGCAGCCGCCAGTGTTATCGCAAAGGTGACACGTGACAGAATCATGGAGGAATTACACAACAGGTTTCCTCAATACCGGTTCGATAGGAACAAGGGATATGGAACCAAAGAACACGTTTCGGCTATCAGGAAACACGGCCCATGTATAGAACACAGAAAATATTTTGGGGTGGTAAAAATGTTTTTCCAGGAAGAGCTTTTCGGAAACTAGTTTTCCATTTTGAGATTTTCGAAGGGCTCCAGTCTGATATCAGGACTACTGTATAGGCCTCTGACTCGAAAAGTAGTCGTTAATATTTTTCCGTCTTTTGTTATCAAATTGCCAAACAATCCCGACACGATCGCATCCAATCCCACAAGTGGAGACACTAATATTTTGAAGTCTATTCGATTTTGATCACTAAAGTACATGCCTGAAGCATCCACCTTGGCAGCGTCCGAAAATAACTTTAAATCCTTGAATTGCCATTTGTTATCAAAAATTTGTGTTTTCCAGGTTATTTTCTGGTATGGCAAACCTTGCCCGATAATATCTGGAATTCGTCCCCTGACAAGAGACCCCAGATTGATCAACGAGAAGATCTTGGAAAGAATTTCAAATCTATAAATTATTCCATTTGTTAAAACTACATCCATCACCCCGGTTTTATATACGCCATGATTGTCCGACACAGGTCGGATTTTCCATTCCATGTTTCCCTGAACATTCATATCTCCATCTACTTTTACCCTTTGCGGATCAGATATAAAAATCCTGTCAAACTTTAATTTTTCCCCATGAAAATTTATTTTTAAAGGAATCAATGTCTGGGGTTGGATATCAAAATTAGCGTTTCCTCGTAAAACACCATCCGCAAGATTCATTTGCCATTTAGAAACTTTTATCAAGCCCGATGTCCCCTCCATATCAGCTCGGAAATCATCAAAAGTTCGAAGCTCTGTCTTTCCCTTTGCGACGTGCACGTTGCCGGAAAGCTTGGACCTCGCGAGAAATCTGATCAATGGATTGGTTCGAATCCATTCCTGCCAGGAAATCGAGTTTATTTCCCCCGGCGGGGCGGTGAAATCAGTAGTATCGAGGAATTCTGAGTCGATTAAAAATTTCAATTTAGGGTTATCCGGTTCAGCGATGGAAAATGAGCCTGAAATTAGTGAGCTTCCAGTTCGAGACCGTTCAACAGTAACATTTGAAAATCTTGATCTACGTTGATATGCGCCAGTTAATCCTTCCGTGATTTTTCTAAATCGGGGCAATCGAAGAGTTATGTGGCTGAAGTTAATATTAGCCTCGATAATTGGTTCCTGATTTTTCTCTTTTCTTAAAGAAAAATCTCCTTCTATCCTGCCTCCGCTGTGTAAATCCAAAATTGGATCAGAGAACGGAATTAGCGCTGACGTAGGAATTCCTTTGGGAGGAAGATTGATGGTCACCATCACCTTGCCGTCATCCTTGAAGAAGCCTCTTGCTGAAATACGGCCCGCCTCAGAGACAAGATAAGCCTCTTCTATAGAAATACCTCCTGAGTTTTTGGTTCCGGAGAATTCGACGTTAGCCGGGATCCCGATTTTTTTTCGAAGAAATGATTCAAATGTTATCTTTGTTGGAGTGAGATCTATGGCTCCATTAAAATTTAAGTTCGAAGGACTACCTTTAAGACCGACCGTAATTGGACAAGAACCGGAAATGTTCCAACCATTGGGAAACAGTCCGAATTTGCGAACGTCTCCAGCTCCGAGTTTAAAGTCGAAATTAAGGTTCCACTCTGTTTGTGAAAGTCCTCCTCTGAATTCAAAAGGACTGTCACCGATAAATCCTTTAAGACCGGACAAATTTATCTTCGATCCTCTAAAGCGCACATCCCCGACGACTTTTTTTATCGGAACAGGTAAGCCATCAACTTTGAACTGTAGATCCTCCAAACTTATTCGACCTTTTAAAGAAGGATTTGACAGTAGCCCTTTCACATCCATGTTTATTACCGCTGAACCCAGCGGATCCTGAATATTCTTAACAATTGACTCGAATCTTTGTGAAAAAGGCCTATTAAGCAGAACATCACGAATGTCGGACGCGTAAGCGTGAGAAGCAACAAACAAATCGACCGCAGGTTTTGTTTTCAAATTTGAAATCCAACCATTTATAACAACCTGAGAATTTCCTAGGAATAATGTTATGCCTTTGAAAAGAACTTCTTTTGCGTTCAAGCGCATAAACCCGCTTGCTTCTCTAATTGGAGATGAAAATCCTGGGATAAATCCGGAAACACCATCGAGCACTGCGTCAACCGACATGTCTTCTGAATAAAGGTTCCCATTCCGTAAAGAGTTGAGATCATTGCTCCAATATGAATTTACTATTTGAATATGACCCTTTAAATCGGCCTTTTTGATACGATCTCTTTCCGGCGCGGGAAACAAACTGAGTGGTATAAAAGCGGAGATGCGATCAAGATAGATCTCTGCCCTCTTAATAGATAATTCGATCTTTGGATTAGTGTTGAGCCGGTTCTTTATTAAAATTGTTAGAGAAGCCACAGCCCCCGGCAAATTGACCTCCTGTAAATCCAGCCTTATAGATTCATCAGAAAGTTCTCCAGAAAATCTAGACCCTATTTTTTCTATTGATACACGAGATTTTACAAGCTCATTAGATTGTAAAAAACCACCCGAAATTATTGAAACGCCTTTAAAAAGCCATTTCCCGGAGTTAAAATCGGCATCCGCGGCAAAGCTTAAATTTGCACCCGTTATCGGTATGTTAAGACCTAACTGCCTGAAAATCATCAGGAATGGTTTAAGAGGGCAATCCGAAAATTTAGCGTTGAAAAACTTCGAGTTATCCAGATGTTCAGTTGTTGACTGGGAGAATCTTCCCTTAATTTCGAATTCGCCTTGTGAACGTGATTCATTTGCCTGTCCTTTTATTTCAAAGGCGTCGACCTGCGACAAACTGACGCTAGAGAATTTTGCGTCTAGTTTGTTGAAAAGAATTTCTTCTCTCCGTGCCGGAATCCCTGCATGACTCAGGTTCACAATAGTTGCCTGATGAATCTGCAAGTTCTTGATTTCCAGTTGTAATCCAAGAATGTTAAAGATCTGGTCCTTCTCCATCAAAATGTTATTTTCAGCATCGGACTCTGGTTTTAAAAATAACACTGGTTGAATGGCTGAAGCCTTGTTTAACAATAATCTACCCAGGAAAAGTGAGCCTAAATCCAGTTCACAATCCATTTCTTTAGCCTGGAACACAGTAATGTTCCGCTCAGCTTCATAGACCCTCAAATCTTTCAATAAGATATTGATATTCTGGAAGGTGGGCCAAGACAGGGAAAAGTCCTGACATATAATCTTTTTGCCAGTTCTAGATTCTATGTAATATTTCAAATACTTATCGGAGTAACTACTGTTCAGGAAAAGAAAAACAAAGACTGAGAAACACAAAATGAGGAGAGCGAAAGACGCTGTAAGACCCAACAATATTTTAACCAAAAAAGAAGATCTATTCGGTAGTGTTTTTACGTTTTCTTTCTGGGTCTTGTTCATTAGAATTCTTGGAAGAAAAAGAGGCAGGGACTCTGATAACTTTATAGATGATTAAATCTATTATGCAATTTTGAAGAAAAACAAGCTTAACATGATTTCTTTAATCGGCGACAGGCTTGTTGGTATGAGCCGAGTCGCCGATTTGACACGAATTGAACTCTGTCTCTAATTGCCGCGAGTTTTCTTTTTCATTTTCGATATTTTGCGTCTCAAAATATCCAGTCGATTTCTGGAAGCTCCTTCACTCCTCTCCCCATCGCGTTTCGAACGCAATTGTCCGACCTTTTCCTTAAAAACTCTTATGCCTTCAGGCATCTTTTTATTTTCAGGAGCAGGAAGCCCTTTTTCAACTCTTAGAAAATCTATGATTTCCTGTTTATTCATTCCATGAATGCCCTGAATATTTGGAACCTTTAAAGCTTCCTCGCGCAGTTCTTTAATAGTCCAATTTTCAAGGGTTTTCTCTTTTTTTTGCTTTCGGTCTTTTTTCTCACCCATTAACTATCCTCCAGTCTATGTTATTTGTTTTCTTTCCGTATAATTACATCTGGAATGTTGGCAGAAGAAGCCGCCTCTCCATACTTTTTACGAGCAAACGGTTCGATTTTACATGCTATTGGTATCTTTTGTCTATAATTCGTTTGGCATAGCGTTCACTTCTGGGGAGTGAGCCTGTACTTCAGGTGTTACCAGGATTTTTCTTTTGATCAAATCCCTCACTTTTCCAACTCAGCGCGTTAGTCAAACAGTCCATTTCAGACCCTTGAAGAGGTCGAATTAAACTGTTTTCTTGGAATCGCAAATTTCCAAAACCAAATTTTCCAAGATTATATTTGGGGACGCAGAGCCCAGTTTTGTAGACTTTATCTTTATATCCGCGTCCAGAATAGCTTCCATTATATGAATTAGCCGCTGAAGAGAAAAATTTTGAGCCGTTTTGAGAAGTTGGAAAAGAGGGAAATCCTTTTGAGTCAATAAATTGAATTTGCCTTTCTGAATTTTTTTCGGGGGAGACTCCGATCGAAACCTTGCTACCATGGAAACAAATTGATCAAAATTGATTTCAGGTTTCCACAAAGAGCGGAAATCAGTGAAAAGCAGTTCGCGAGCTGCGATAATTTTGCGAAACTCCGAAGCCAAAGCTGCAAGTGTTTGCAGAGGATGATCTACTATTTTGAGATTTTCATGAAGCGCAATCAGCAATTTTCTTGAGTCTGATTCACGAACAGCCCTTGAAAGATCGAAAAAAGCCGCTTCGTGGAAATCCAGAAATAGATCTTTAATGTCTGTGGTATTTATTTCTGAACGGTTTCCAAGATATGAAACAATTTTGTCGAACTCGCTTCTTATGCGTCGGATATCTTTGCCGGACTTGATAAAAGCCAGATCAATAGCGTCTGAAGTTATAGTTTTGCCTCGGCTATTCAAGAAATCTCTGATTGAATGCTGAAAATAACTCTTATCGAGCCTAACGGAGGACTTATCAAACCTGGGCTTTAATTCTTCCACGTGTCCGTTTTTGTCAAACGCCTTGAAAAGCCTGTTTCTCTTATCAACCGACAATGCGGTCATAATTAGATAGGTGTCTTCAGGAGTTCCCTCTTGAACGAATTCCAAAATTACATTTTCGTCTCCGGAGGAAATTATACCGGAAAACTCCTGTGCGAAGCTTGTGGCTGCTTGCTGAAAAACTTCTTGATCTTGACTATCAAGCCTAGAGATTGCATCCACGTCTTTTAACCAACCATCTGAAGGAACACCGGCTTCAAGGGTAACCCCAGACAATCCGGCTAATTGTTTTAAATTTCGATAGGCGGTTTTTGAGTCGCCTCGTTTCCACGCCTCAACAACTTTTTCAACAATTTTGGACACACTAGATTGGCTTACGAAGAGCGTAGTGTATTCTACAAGAGCGACGCGGATTCCTCCAAACAAGGACTTGTTGAGCAAATGCGAAATCAAGTTCCCAACGTTTAATGAAGATCCATCAAAAGATTGCAGATTTGTAGTCTTAGAGGCAGGGTCCAGCAGAGAGTCAATAAAAGTGGATACTCTTTCTCTTATAAGAAATTCATCCCCGTAGAACAAAAACAAACCTCTCGAGGTCTGTTTTTCATTGGATAATTTTTCTTTCATGTTCCGCTGAAAACAATTTTGTAAAAAATTAATGGATCCTGCAGAAGGTCGCCTGACAAGGAAATTCAAAAGGCGCAGCAAAAAAAGCTCTGTTTAAGTATTATTTTGGCTCAGCCTTGTCTTTGGAAGAGTCCGAAAACGAAGCAGGGTTAGCCGGGGTAGATGGGGGCGCCTCATCAGTTTCGAGGCCTTTCTTAAAGGTTTTAATTCCTTTTCCTATTCCTCCCATGATTTCTGGGATTCTCTTTGCGCCAAAAACCAGGACGACAATAATCAAGATGATGAGTAACTCAGGCATTCCTAATCCAGCCATAGCCAAATCTCCATTTTATTAAGAAAAAAATTTCTTGATGAACTTTCATTAACTCCCATGGTCATTATAAATACATAAGAATGTTTCGTCAAATGAACTAAGAGCTGGAGCGTCGCGCGAAAAACGGCGCCCATGTCCGATTTGGGACACTAACGATATAGTGTTGAAAAACTTACTAAAGAGCGCGAAGATCAATATTATGGCGTCGGATATTGTACACTGAACTATGAAAAATGAATTCATCCATTATACGTAACCTGTTGAACTGATGATTCATTATTCGACCTATAAGAGTTTGGCGCCATAGTTGCTCTTACAACTGGCATGAACAACTCAAAGGAAATCCAAATATGAGCCAGAAAAGTAATAAACAAAATAAAAAAGAAGAACATCAGGAAGAAGTAATCGCCACTCTTATTAATCCAATTCATGTGTTTTCAGGGGCCGTACAGATCAAAGATTATATAACGGCGCAAAAACAGCTTTTACGAGACTTCGGCGAAGACATTTACTTTAACTGGCAACTTGAAGTGCTTCATGCGGAAATAGCGTCGATAATAGAAGAACTTAAAATAGAGAGTACTGGACCTAGGCCAAACACCAGCATTGTCGGACAGGCCTGACGTTTCTTCTTTTGTCGGATAATTGCGAATAGGCTGTGTGGTTAGTCATAGACGCATAAAATAGGATGAATCAGAATGTCAGCGGTAATCCGCTCACATAAAACGCGGCTCCGGAGGAAAAGATACAAGCGAGGCAACCCTGTTACATGGATTTGACTTTAGATGTTTCACGCCAAAGAACGGAGACCCACAAGGTTTCCGTTCTTTTTTTTAGACAGTCATGGCCGCTCATGAAATTTATGAGTTGAAGAGGATGTATGAAAATTATATAAAGCGGAGCATCAAGTAACCACTGTAAGAAAGGTGGTTTAATCATGGGCCAAAGAAAATTGCCCGCAATATTATTTTTGATATTGTTTTTTATCGCAGCCGGATCAGTTTATGACGCGTCTGCCCAAGAACCCTTCAGATTGACTTCATGGGGAAGGTTTTTTTCTGGAATCAAGTGGGGCTATCAATGGGTCAGTGGTGATTTTCTTATTCCGGCTGGCGGTCGACCCGCGTCAGGGGCAAGGATTTATATGGGGCCGGATTTGGGAGCGGATCAGACAGAATCTGTTACAGTATTTGCGGACGCGCAAATTGGTGATTCATACTTTTTCGACCTGGACTATTTTATGATGTTGGCCACAGGACTTAAACGGATTCAGCGAGAACTGCTTTTCCATAATAGGCTGTATCCAGAGAATTCTCTTGTGGATACGAGGGTCGATGTTAATTGGTTGAGATTTAATTATGCGTATAGGCTTTTCGACGTTAATTCCTGGGGTATTTGTCCTTCGCTGGGGATACACTATTTACGCTACGGGGTATCACTTAACGGTGAGAATGAAGAAGGCGCCAATACCTCAAACACCAGAAAGCTGGATGCTATTTTCCCCACAGTAGGAATTCAAGCGCGATTTTGGGCGCCGTATGGATTGGAGTTTCGAGCGGAGTGGGAGGGCATGAGCCTAATTACCATGGGATTGGTCTCAAATTTTCAGTTATCAAGCAACTGGGAACTTTACCCTGACGTAAGATTGAGTTTAGGATTTTCGCAACGTCTGGTCAGTTCGGTTGAAAACAACCAGGAACTAAACAACGAATGGTTTCTCAGTTCAACGGGATTTACAGGTGGAGTCTCATTTGGTTTTTGAGTCGGGAAGGTAATTCTTAGGAAGTATCGACCCACCATTCCCAGCAGGCGCAGAAGCCTTCATAAATCGGGGAGTAGCGGTAGGACCGGCCCCGGTGGGTCTGGTTGAAGCAAAAGCTGAATACAGGTAGCGTATTTTTCTTGTAAGCCCCTCATGATATTCCAAGGCCTCAGGGAAACAAATAGCGTGGTATGTTATATCCAGCGAGGTGTACTTGTTATTTCCAAGATCTATATAGCGCTCCTCATTAATATAATTTGGATCATAAACCTTGAGACAATTTTTTTCCGGTAGCCACGCGAACGCAAGGACCGCGTGCAAGACAGCTCGTGAAGAGCCCTTGTTCATGAGCAAAACTATTCGAGGCTCACCGGCGGTCAAGCCGCTCACCAGCCGCCGAAAGGGTTCGGAATTGTTTCCATTATAGCGATTACAAAAATCGGCCTGAATTTGGACTAAGTTCTTACTATAAAAATCCTGCAATTGTTTGGCTATTTTGGTTTGGGTTTTTTCAGTGAGCATCTTCCTGAGTGGAAGGCCGTCGGGTCGGTTCAGATAGTACCAGCGCGCAAAGGCGGCCATTGCAAAGCAATAGCCCGGCGCATTCGAAATTGTAAACGCGTCTTTAGACACGTCAAACGAGGCTTGAGCCGAACTGCTTGTTAAAAAGAAAGACATACTCAGAAGAGCTACTAAAAGCGCGCAAAAAAATATACGCTTCAAGCTCAATAAGCCCTTCATAATGAAAACTCCAATTAGGTAAGGATTTCGATGTTATTATATAAAAAAGTGAGCGATATTTCAAGACATAACAGGGGAAAATGCCACGGAATGGTCCTGAAGGCTTCTTGCAGGAACGAAAACTCTTCACTTATAACGAGTGAAAATGTTAAAAAGATTAGGGAAATTATGAATTCGGAATTTTTTGGGAAGAGTCTGACATGAGCATTCTCAATCTCATAGGGAACACGCCATTAGTAGAGATTCAAAAGCCAGACGGCTCAAATGGAGTGAGAATTTTCGGGAAACTGGAAGGAAATAACCCTGGCGGCTCCATAAAAGACAGAATTGCCGTCTATATGATCCGTAAGGCGGAGGAACTAGGATTAATTACCAAAGACAAAATCATACTGGAACCGACTTCGGGAAACACAGGAATCGGATTATCAATGGTTGCGGCGTGTAAAGGCTATCGATGCCTTCTTACATTACCAGGGTGTGTTAGCCATGAACGAAGAAACACCTTGAGAGCGTTTGGAGCGGAACTCGAAATAACCGAGTCGTGCGAAAGCACGGATGGAGCTATCCGTCGGGCGCGGCAAATTTACGAGTCGGATCCAGACAAATATTTTATGCCAAATCAATTCGAGAACCCTTATAACTGGGAAGCCCATTATATGACAACGGGAGTAGAAATTCTCGAACAGACCAGAAACGAAGTTGATGTCTTTGTGGCTGGAATGGGGACTACTGGAACTCTCATGGGAGTGTCGAGGCGCCTCAAGGAAGTGAATCCTGAAATAAAAGTGATAGGAGTCGAACCGGTTGAAGGCCATGCGATTCAAGGACTGAAAAACATGTCGGAAGCTATTGTTCCGAAAATTTATGATCCGAGACGCATCGATGCAACAGTAAGGGTAAACGATGAGCAAGCGTACAATACCACGCGCTGGCTTGCTCTTACCCAGGGAATTTTTGTTGGAATGAGCGCCGGCGCTGCGGTCTATGGAGCGGTTCAAACAGCCAAAGACATGGTTAGCGGAACGATCGTTTGTATTTTACCGGACAGAGGGGATAGGTACCTTAGCACGACATTGTTTAAATCAATTTGCGCAAAATGCCCCCCTTAATGGATTCAAGGAGAATGGATCAAGACTTTCGATTAGAAAAACTCGTAGCATTCTCCTGGGCCAAATTTTTTAGAATCAAAAAAGAAAACCCGAACACCGTTATGGTCGGGTAACGCGAACTTAACAGTATTCTTGGATCCAGAATTGAGGTAAGGGCTAGAGTTCAAAAGCTCAAAAGAAACCAGGCGCCCATGCTGGTAAACTGGAACAGCTTCAACAACAGTGCCATTTACTGTCCAAACCGGTCTGGGAATAAAGAAGGTGTAAACCGGGTACGCGCCTATGGCCTCCATTGAAGAGCTTAACGAACCTGAAGAAGTCTTGCAGATTCTGACGCTGGTTATTTTCCAGGGATTGGCTGATCCGCTCTGGGCTCGAGAGAATTCATAATTGAAGACGCTGGTGAGCATGAACATCGATAAGGTCGCAAGAAAAGTGCGCAACAACTTATTCATATTCACTTACGCTCACGCCGGCGATAGATGCTGAGTCTTTGAACCGCCACTCTGATTCAGGTGGTTTTGGACTAAAAGGAAAGGTCGGATTTAACGTTTCCTGACCTCTCGTTTAGGTTAACATATAGCTGAATTAGCTTGAAAACACAAGGAAATAAATCTTTCAAAGTTGACTGAGAGTTGAGAGTCAACTAATATCATGGAGTTCTCTAACACTATAGGGGAGGTTCAATATGTCAGTAAGAATTGCAATCAATGGTTTTGGCCGAATTGGCCGAACAGTAATGAGAAGCGCTTTAGCCAATCCGAAAATTGAGGTCGTAGCTGTAAACGACAGGATGGAACCAAAGCTGATGGCGTTTTTATTCAAACGAGATTCAGTGCATGGGCCATATCCAGGAGAGGTGTCTTTCACTGATAAATTAATCAAAGTTGATAATAAAGAAGTAAAAGCCCTTAAAATAACGGACGATCTGCTAAACCTTCCCTGGGCTGAACTCAAGATTGACGTAGTTATGGAGTGCACAGGAATATTTAGAGATAAGGAAAAAGCTATCAAACACATACAGGCGGGAGCTAAGAAAGTCATAGTTTCGGCGCCGGGTAAAAATATCGATGGCACGTTTGTCATAGGGGTTAACGACAACGCTTATGACACATCTAAACATGACATTATTTCTAACGCCTCGTGCACGACAAATTGTCTGGCGCCTCTGGTAAAAGTTTTAAACGATGAATTCGGCGTTGAGAGGGGTATGATGAACACGATCCATTCCTACACTATGGATCAAAGCCTGTTAGACACAGTTCATAAGGATTTCCGCCGAGCTAGGGCCGCTGCGATAAACATGATACCAAGCACTACAGGAGCTGCGGTGGCTATAGGATTAGTTATTCCGGAACTCGCGGGAAAACTCGACGGCCTTTCTATTCGAGTTCCTACTCCCAATGTTTCGTTGGTTGACTTAACTGCCATTCTCAAGAAAAAAACCACGATACTAGGTGTCAACTCTGCTATGAAAAAGGCCGCCGAGGGACCTTTAAAGGGAATCCTGGCCTATATCGATGAGCCCCTGGTAAGTTCAGATTTTATTAACAGCCCGTATTCATCACTATTTGATTCACTGTCCACAATGATGGTCGGGGAGAATATGGTCAAGGTTCTGTCGTGGTACGATAACGAGTCGGGATATTCGACCAGGATGACGGATTTAGCGGCGTTCATCGGTGGGAAATTGAAATAGGCTTGAGAAAAAATCGAACTGACCGGCCCCAGCGTTATTTGATAATGAAGGGCCGGTTTGTTTTCTAAAGATAATGACTGAACAGGAGCCGAAAAATGGCCGTAAAAAGCATTGTTGACATTGATATACGCGACAAAAGGGTCTTTTTGAGATTTGATTTTAATGTCCCGCTGGACGCGTTGGGCTCCATCAAGGATGACACCAGAATTCGTAGAGCGGCGCCAACCATTAAGTACGCTATTGAAAAAGGAGCCAAACTGATCCTTTGCTCTCATCTTGGAAGACCGAAAGGGGAAGTAAAGCCGGAGTTGAGTTTGAAACCTGTGGCAGAACGGTTATCCGAACTGTTGTCTAAGGAAGTCAAATTTGTTGATGATAGTGTGGGTCCTAATGTCGTTGCTGCAGTGAACAGCCTGAAACCGGGCGAATTAGTGGTTTTGGAAAATGTTCGCTTCCACGGTGAAGAGACCAAGAATGATCCAGCTTTCTCCGCTAAGTTGGCGGAATTAGCGGACGTATATATTAACGACGCTTTTGGAACAGCGCATAGAGCGCATTGTTCAACCGTCGGGATTGCTCAATTGGTAAAAGAAAAAGGCGCTGGGCTTCTTATGAAGGAGGAGTTGGAAAACTTGGGAAAGGCATTTTCCAACCCCAAAAAACCTGTAGTGGGAATAATTGGCGGCGCCAAGGTTTCGGATAAAATAAGCGTTCTCAAGAATATTTTAATGAAAATGGAAGCAGTCTTAATCGGGGGTGGAATGGCCAATACTTTTTTGAAGGCCAAAGGTGTTGAAATGGGCGCCTCCCTTGTTGAGAACGACATGCTTGAAACGGGTAAAGAAATCATGAGTATCGCTCAGGAAAAGAAACGCCTGTTTTGTCTGCCGGAAGACGTAGTCGTCGCGGCTGGAATAGAACTTGGGTCGCAAGCGCATGTAACTCCTGTGGGAAAGATAGAACCTTTGGAGATGGCTCTGGATATCGGCCCCGCGACGGTGAGAAAATTTGACGCCCAGATCGAAAAAGCTTCTACGATCATTTGGAATGGGCCAATGGGTGTTTTCGAGAAAGAGGCGTTCAAGAAGGGCACAATGGATATTGCGACGGCTGTAGCCGCGTCCGATGCTTTTTCCATAGTAGGGGGAGGTGATTCTGTTCGCGCTGTCGCTCAAGCCGGCGTGGCGGATAAAATATCATATATTTCTACTGGCGGAGGAGCTTTTATGGAATTTATGGAAGGAAAAACTCTTCCTGGTGTCGCAGCGCTGGAATCTTGACGCCTAATCCGCTCTTCATGCTGTTGTAGACGAGAAAGGAATCTGAAATGAAAGAGAGAATACCAATTGTCGCTGGCAATTGGAAAATGAACAACAATACCGCAGACACCCGGAATCTGGTTAAAGAGCTAATTCTAAAAGGGAAAAATCTTTGGGGAAAATGTGAGGTTATAATCGCCCCTCCCTTTACGTCTCTGGCGAGCGCGATAGAAGAGGCGCGAGAGACAAAAATTCAGGTAAGCGGGCAAGATCTTTTCTGGGAGGATAAGGGCGCGTTTACTGGTCAAATTTCGGGCCCTATGTTAAAAGAGATCGGATGTTCCCACGTAATTGTCGGCCATTCCGAAAGAAGACAATATTTCGGAGAAACGAATCAGTCGGTTAATAAGAAAATTGTGGCGGCAATTAGAAACGGATTGATACCAATATTCTGTTTAGGTGAGACACTTCAAGAGCGAGAATCCGGCTCAACTTTTGAAGTCCTGAAGAGACAACTTGTTGAGGGGCTCAAGTCCTTGGTCATCGATAATCCGTTGCGCTTCATAGTCGCCTATGAACCGGTATGGGCGATTGGCACGGGTAAAACGGCCGGCCTGGAGCAGGCGCAGGAAGTCCACACGTTTGTGCGTGGTGAATTGGCTGGTTTGTGGGGCAAAAAGATCGCCAGTGAGATCCGGATTCTCTATGGAGGCAGCGTAAAGCCGGCAAATGCTCACGATTTAATGGGATGTCCGGACATTGACGGAGGATTAATTGGAGGAGCGTCATTGAAGGCTGATGATTTTATCGGTATAATTGAGCAAGGAACAGGTATATAGAAGGGAACAAAGAATATGCTTACCGCTGTTATTTTAGTCGTTCATGTAGTCGTCTGTATCGCGTTGATTCTTATAATATTACTGCAAACCGGAAAGGGAGCCGATATAGGCGCGGTTTTCGGCGGGGGGTCGAACCAGACCGTATTTGGAAGCACTGGAGCCGCTACATTCTTAAGCAAGATCACGGTTATCGCTGCGGTGGTTTTTATGGTGACCTCTATTGTGTTGACATATTTTTCCGGTAAAGCGCCTGCAGTTCAAGAACGATCCTTGATGACCGAACAATCAGCTCCCGCCGGTGGTCCTGTGGTTCCACCAGTGGGGAAAGAGAGTCCCGGGAAAGAACAAGGCCCACCTGTAAATTCTAACGCCCAGGGCGCAGACAATACACAAAAAACGTCCCCTAATCCTACATCAGAAACAAAAACAGATTCGGGAGCGAAATAAAGCGGTAAGATTTTAATTTTAAACGCAAAAGCCCTATGTTTCACGTGAAACATAGGGCTTTTGCGCTACCGCAAAGTCTGAAAAATAACCGTGAAAATCATCCCAAGAGCTTAGCTCCAACATTGGAAACAAAAGCCCTTACCGCTCGAAAAGCTGCGACCATATCTCTAAGGTCCTGAATATCCTCATCCGTCAACTCACCCGAAACATCGATAGCCACGTCCTGACCAGAAATCTGGACAGGAGGAGCTACAACAAGCGCCGGTTTTGCCGCGGGGGCGCTAACCGGGGTGGGTTTTGCCGCTACAACCGGCTTAGTCGGCTCCACTGGTTTTTCAACAGGTTTGGGAATTTCGACTGGTTTAGGAGCCGGCTTGGGAGCTGCCGCAGGTTTGGCTGGAGCAGCGGCCTTGGGAGCCTCTTTGGCCGGCTCGCCGGATAAGCTCAAATCCACT